>NZ_FMDK01001269.1 GCF_900091995.1 Streptomyces sp. MnatMP-M17 | reverse complement strand
GTATCTGAGGAACCGCGGCGCCGACGAGGGACTGGTCGTCATCGGCTACGACGCCCGCCACAAGTCGGCCGACTTCGCCCGGGACACCGCGTCCGTGATGACCGGCGCGGGCCTGCGCGCCGCCGTACTGCCCCGGCCGCTGCCCACGCCGGTGCTCGCCTTCGCCGTACGGCATCTCGGCGCTGTGGCCGGAGTGATGGTCACCGCGAGCCACAACCCGCCTCAGGACAACGGCTACAAGGTCTATCTCGGCGGCGGCTCCCAGATCGTGCCGCCCTCGGACGGCGAGATCGCGGCGGAGATCGACGCGATCGGCCCGCTGGGCTCCGTACGGCGTCCGGAGGACGGCTGGGAGATCCTCGGGGACGAGGTCCTGACGGCGTATCTGGAACGTACGGACACGGTCCTGACACCTGGCACCCCGCGGACCGCGCGGATCGTCCACACGGCGCTGCACGGCGTCGGTACGGAGACTCTCCTGGCGGCCTTCGCGCGCGCCGGCTTCCCGGAGCCCGTGCTGGTGGCGGAGCAGGCCGCGCCCGATGCCGATTTCCCGACCGTCGCGTTCCCGAACCCGGAGGAGCCGGGCGCGATGGATCTGGCCTTCGCCACGGCCCGGCGCGCCCAGCCCGATCTGATCATCGCCAACGATCCGGACGCGGACCGCTGCGCGGTGGCCGTGCCCGACGACACGGCGGACGGCGGCGCGGGCTGGCGGATGCTCGGCGGCGACGAGGTCGGCGCGCTGCTCGCCGCGCATCTCGTGCACAAGGGCGCGACGGGCACGTTCGCCGAGTCGATCGTCTCGTCCTCGCTGCTCGGCCGGATCGCCGAGGCGGCGGAGCTGGGATACGAGGAGACGCTGACCGGCTTCAAGTGGATCGCACGCGTCGAGGGCCTGCGGTACGGATACGAGGAGGCGCTCGGCTACTGCGTCGACCCGGACGGCGTGAAGGACAAGGACGGCATCACCGCCGCGCTGCTCGTCGCCGAACTGGCCTCCGAGCTGAAGGCCCAGGGCCGTACGCTCAGCGATCTCCTGGACGATCTGGCCGTCACCCACGGTCTGCACGCCACGGACCAGCTTTCGGTCCGCGTCAAGGACCTGTCGCTGATCGCGGACGCGATGCGCCGGCTGCGGGAGAAGCCGCCGGTGGTGCTGGCCGGTCTGGACGTCGTCTCCGTGGAGGACCTGGCGGAGGGCTCGCCCACACTGCCGCCGACGGACGGGCTCCGGTACCGGCTGTCGGGAACGTACCGGGCACGGGTGATCGTCCGCCCGAGCGGCACGGAGCCGAAGCTGAAGTGCTACCTGGAGGTCGTGATCCCGGTGGCCGACGCGCCGGGGCTGGCGGAAGCGAGGGCGAGGGGGGCGGAGGTTCTTGGGGCGCTGAAGAGGGGGGTGGCGGAGGCGGCGGGCATCTGAACCTCCCGGTCGGGGGGCGGTGCGCGGCTGGCGGCGCGGGGTGCGTTTCGCGCCTGGCGGCGCGTTTCGCGCCTGGCGGCGCGGTGTGCGCCTGCGGCGCGGGGTCGCGTGCGCGGTGGGTGCGGGTGCCGGGGCCTCCGGAGGTACATGTCCGG
>NZ_FMDK01000091.1 GCF_900091995.1 Streptomyces sp. MnatMP-M17 | reverse complement strand
TGGACCACCGCCAGCGCGGCGGCCAGCTCCTCCCGCGTCGGCTTGCCCCGTAGGACCTTGATCATCTGCGGCTCCTTCCCGGAGTCCTAGAGCGGGATGTTCCCGTGCTTCTTCGGCGGCAGGCTCTCCCGCTTCGTACGGAGCTGGCGCAGGCCCTTGACGATATGCGCGCGGGTGTCCGAGGGCATGATCACCGCGTCGACATAGCCGCGCTCGGCCGCCGCGTACGGATTGAGCAGCGCGTCCTCGTACTCCTGGATGAGCCGGGCGCGCGCCGTCTCCTGCGCCTCCTCGTCACCGGCCGCGGCGATCGTACGGCGGTGCAGGATGTTCACCGCGCCCTGGGCGCCCATCACCGCGATCTGCGCGGTCGGCCAGGCCACATTGAGATCGGCGCCGAGATGCTTGGAGCCCATGACGTCGTACGCGCCGCCGAAGGCCTTGCGGGTGATCACCGTGATCAGCGGGACGGTGGCCTCCGCGTAGGCGTAGATCAGCTTGGCGCCGCGCCGGATGATGCCGCCGTACTCCTGGTCCACGCCCGGCAGAAAGCCCGGGACGTCCACGAAGGTCAGCACCGGGACATTGAAGGCGTCGCACGTACGGACGAAACGTGCGGCCTTCTCCGAGGCGTTGATGTCCAGACAGCCCGCGAACTGCATCGGCTGGTTGGCTACGACACCGACCGGGAAGCCCTCGACACGGCCGAAGCCGGTGATGATGTTCGGCGCGAAGAGTGCCTGCGTCTCCAGGAACTCGCCGTCGTCCAGCACATGTTCGACGGCGATGTGCATGTCGTACGGCTGGTTGGCGGAGTCCGGGATCAGCGTGTCGAGTTCACGGTCCTCGGCGGTCGTCTCCAGAGCGGCCTGCTCCGGGAAGGCGGGAGGCTCGGAGAGATTGTTCGACGGGAGGTACGAGAGCAGCGACTTGACGTACTCGATCGCGTCCTTCTCGTCGCCCGCCATGTGGTGGGCGACACCGGAGGTGGTGTTGTGCGTACGGGCGCCGCCCAGCTCCTCGAAGCCCACGTCCTCGCCGGTCACCGTCTTGATGACGTCCGGGCCCGTGATGAACATGTGCGAGGTCTGGTCGACCATCACCGTGAAGTCGGTGATCGCCGGTGAGTAGACCGCGCCGCCCGCGCACGGGCCGACGATCAGACTGATCTGCGGCACCACACCCGAGGCATGCACATTGCGGCGGAAGATCTCGGCGAAGAGACCGAGCGCGGCCACGCCCTCCTGGATACGGGCGCCGCCGCCGTCGTTGATGCCGATGACCGGACAGCCGGTCTTCAGCGCGAAATCCATCACCTTCACGATCTTCTCGCCGTAGACCTCGCCGAGCGAGCCGCCGAAGATCGTGAAGTCCTGCGAGTAGACACAGACCGGACGGCCGTCGACCGTGCCGTAACCGGTGATGACACCGTCTCCGTACGGGCGGTTCTTCTCGATGCCGAAGGCCGTGGAGCGGTGCCGGGCGAACTCGTCCAGCTCGACGAACGAGCCCTCGTCGAGCAGCAGACCGATCCGCTCGCGCGCCGTCAGCTTGCCCTTGGCGTGCTGCTTCTCCACCGCGCGCGCGGAGCCCGCGTGGGTGGCCTCCTCGATACGGCGCCGGAGGTCCGCGATCCTGTCCGCGGTGCTGTGGGCCGCGGCGGTCCCTGTGGACACGTCCGCGGCGGTTCCGGTGGCGGTTCCGTGGGCGATTTCCGGCTCGGACATCGGGATGCGGCTCCCTGCGGGTCACGGATTCGGGTGTTCCGGTGCTACTGATCCGTAGCGTATCGGCGTGGATACCGTTCGGCAGTGCGGTGTTTGCCACACCTAGGGTGGCTTGCATGAACGACTCAGACACCCCGGTGAGCCGCTGGTCCGACCTCGACCGTCCACCTCTCAACGCTAGCGCGCTGCGCCGCGGGCTGATCAGGTCCGGAGGTCTGTGGACCACGCTCGACGTGGTTGCCGCGACCGGCTCCACCAATACCGATCTGGCCGGACGGGCCGCGGCGGGCCTGGCCGAGGGCGCGGTGCTGGTGGCCGAGGAGCAGACGGCGGGACGTGGCAGGCTGGACCGGCGGTGGACGGCGCCGGCCCGCTCCGGCCTCTTCTTCTCCGTACTGCTCAGACCGGGACCCGAGGTGCCGGTCCGCCACTACGGCTGGCTGCCGCTGCTGACCGG
>NZ_FMDK01000025.1 GCF_900091995.1 Streptomyces sp. MnatMP-M17 | reverse complement strand
CGCCCCCCCCGCCGCCGATGCCGCGAAGGTGCGGCTGCTGCGCTCGTACGACGCCGCCGCGGAGCCGACCGGTGAGCTGGGTGTACCCGATCCGTACTACGGGGACATCGCCGGCTTCGAGGAGTGTCTGGAGCTGGTGGAGGCGGCGAGCGAAGGGCTGCTCTCCGCCGTACGGGACACGATCGAGGAGGCGGCGGCATGAGCGAGAACGGTACGGGCATCGGGGACGGCACTCGGGCGGTGCGGGCCGGGCTGCCCGACCCGGTCACCTACGAACCGACCTTGCCGGGCCCGGTGTTCGCCGCCCACTACCACCTGCCGGGCGAACCGACCGGCCCGTACACCTATGGCCGGGACGACAATCCGACCTGGACCCATCTGGAACGGGCCATCGGCGAGCTGGAGGCGCCTGGGAAGCCGGTCGAGACCGTCGTCTTCGCCTCCGGGATGGCCGCGATCTCGGCGGTGCTCTTCTCACAGCTCCGGGCCGGCGACACGGTCGTACTGCCGAGCGACGGCTATCAGGCCCTGCCGTTGCTGCGCGAACGTCTTGAGGCGTACGGCGTGACAGTGCGGACGGCGCCGACCGGCGGCGATGCCCAACTCGGTGTTCTCGACGGCGCCCGGCTGCTCTGGATCGAGACTCCGTCCAACCCCGGACTCGATGTCTGCGACATACGGCGGCTGGTACGGGAGGCGCATGCCGCGGGCGTGCTGGTCGCCGTCGACAACACGCTCGCCACACCGCTCGGCCAGCGGCCTCTGGAGCTCGGCGCGGACTTCTCGGTGGCCAGTGACACCAAGGGTATGACGGGCCATGGCGATATCCTGCTCGGCCATGTGACCAGCGCCGATCCTGAGCTGGCGGCGGGAGTACGGCGCTGGCGCAAGGTCGTCGGAGCGATCCCGGGGCCGATGGAAGCCTGGCTCGCGCACCGCTCGCTGGCCACGCTCCAGCTCCGGATCGACCGTCAGTGCGCGAGCGCGCTGGTGCTGGCTCAGGCGCTGCTGGGACGTGACGAGGTGAGCGGGCTGCGCCATCCCGGGCTGCCGAGCGATCCCTCGTATCCCGTCGCCTCGCGGCAGATGCGGCGCTTCGGCTCCGTGGTCTCGTTCGTACTGCCCGACCGGGAATGGGCCGAGCGCTTTCTCGCCGGGCTGCGGCTGGTGGACGACGCGACCAGCTTCGGCGGCGTACGGTCCACGGCCGAGCGGCGCGGCCGGTGGGGAGGCGACGCCGTACCGGAAGGCTTCATCCGGTTCTCCGTCGGCGCCGAGGACGCCGAGGACCTGGTCGCGGATGTGCTGCGCGCCCTGGACGGAGCGGCCTGCTGAAACCTGGCCCGTGGAATGCAGCGTTCACCGGATACGGACGGTCCGAGCCTCCCCCCTCATGGCTCGGACCGTCCCAGGTTCCACGCGCGGAGAACCACTTGCTCAAGGCTAGTTGACTCTGCGTCAGTGTCCAATCACAGTAGCGACAGCAACCTATCGACTTATTTATAGTTGACGGTCCGAAGACGCTGCGGGGGCTGGGCCGTGTCTGCCACATGGCGTCGTTCGCCCGCAGGGCGTCGCGAGCCAGACGGAATGTGGCAGACACGGCCCAGGTACGAGACGGGAGAGCGGGACATGGACCTGGCTCTGCTGCGTACCTTCGTCACCGTGCACCGCGCCGGCTCCTTCACCCGGGCCGCGGCGCTGCTCGGTCTCTCCCAGCCCGCGGTGACCGGCCAGATCAGAACTCTCGAACGGCAGCTCGGCCGCCCGCTCTTTCTGCGCCAGGCCCGCGGCGTGACACCCACGACGATCGGCGACGAACTCGCGCACCGGGCGGCACCGCATCTCGACGCGCTGATCGAGATCGCCGAGACCGGGCTCGACGAGGAGTCCGGCGCCCGGACGCTCCATCTGGCGGGGCCGCCGGAGTTCACATCCGTACGCGCGCTGCCGGCGCTCACCCCGCTCACCGCCCATGGCCTCACACTGCGCGCCTCGTTCTGCGCCAATGCCGAGGAGACCCTGGAAGGGCTGGCCGCCGGACACCATGATCTGGCCATCACCACGGCCCGGCCCCGCGGCGGACTGCTGACGTCGACTCCGCTCTGCGACGAGGAGCATGTGCTGGTCGCCGCGCCACGCTGGGCCGCGCGGCTGGGCCATACGGTCCTGCGCGAGGGCCATGTGGTGCTGGAGCAGCTCCCGGTGGTGGAGGTGCATGAATCGCTGCCGCTCGTCTCCCGCTACTGGGCGTCCGTCTTCGACTCCCCGCCGGCCGCCGCGGGTACGGTGATCGCGCCCGATCTGCGGGCCGTGCTGGAATGCGCGGCGGCGGGCGCGGGACTGGCCGTACTGCCCCGCTATCTCTGCCAGGGCGCACTGGAACGGGGAGAGGTGGTCGCGCTCCTCGATCCGCCGGTGCCTCCGCTGCGCACCTATTTCCTGGTCGTACGCACCGGCACACTCGCGCTGCCGCCGGTCGCGCGGGCGCACGAGTGGCTGCTGCGTGCTGCGGTGGACTGGTGACAGCGGGGCCGACGGGCGTTTCAGAACGGGTGCCACGGGCGAACCTCTTCCCATGACCGAACGGCCCGTGGTCAAGCGCACCGCACGCGCCATCCTGCTCGACGGCGACGACCTGATCCTGATCAAACGCACCAAGCCAGGAGTGGATCCCTACTGGATCACACCGGGCGGCGGCGTCGAGACGACGGACTCCACCGTTGTCGACGCGCTCCACCGCGAAGTCCACGAAGAGCTGGGCGCCAAGATCATCGATGTGGTGCCGTGCTTCGTCGACACCGTGGAACATATCGCCGACGGCGGCGTGACCGGCGTCAAGGTGCAGCACTTCTTCGTCTGCCGGCTGGAGTCGATGGACATCTCCCTGCGGCACGGCCCCGAGATGGACGAGCCCTGCGGGGAGTACGAGATCGTCCGGGTGCCGTTCAGCCGGATCGGGATCGCCGCCGTCCATCTCGTACCGCTCTCGCTGCGGCACTATCTCGACGGCAATATCGAGGGCGTGCGCGCGATGCACGCCCCCGATCTCGGCTGAGGACTCAACTCCGCCCGGCCGGGCTCAGTTGGCAGCGGCCACCAGCTCTTCGAGGGAGTCGTGGCGGATCCGCTCGGACGGGATCCCGGCGCCCTTGAGCGCGTCAAGGCCGCTGCGGATCATCCCGGGCGGACCGGACAGATACGCGTCGTACTCATGCCAGGGACCGTGCTCGCGCACCGCCTCGGGAAGCTGTCCCGTCAGTCCCAGGGTGGGCCCCTCCGCGACCACCGGGCGTACGGAGAGCCAGGAATGCTCGCTCTCCAGCCGCAGCATCGTCTCGATGTCGTACAGGTCCTGATCGCTGCGCGCACCGTAGAAGACCTCGACCGGGCGCCGGTGGCCGTGCTCGGCGACATCCTCGACGAGCGCCTTGATGGGCGCGATGCCGGTGCCTCCGCCCAGACAGAGCAGACCGTTGTGGCTGCTGTGGTCCACGATCATCGAGCCGGCGGGCGGCCCGAGACGGAGCACATCGCCGGGACCGGCGTGATGGACCAGGGCATTGGAGACCCAGCCCGCCGGAACGGCCTTGACATGGAAGGAGAGCAGCCCGTCCGGGCGCGGTGCCGAGGCGAAGGAATAGTGCCGCCAGACCCGGGGCCACCACGGCGTCTCCAGGCTGGTGTACTGCCCGGCGAGGAAGGGATACGGCTGGTCGGGCCGGACGGTGACGACGGCGATGTCGGCGGTGCGCAGCTCGTGCGAGACCACTTCGGCCTGCCACCAGGCCGGAGCGTGCAGCTCGTTCTCGGCGGCGGCGTCGATCATGATCTGCGAGATGGTCGTGTACGTCCTGACCCAGGCGCCCTCGGTCTCCTCGTCCCAGATGGTGGAGGCATAGCGGGTCAGCGCGCCGATCAGGGCCTCGCCCACGGCCGGATAGTGCGTCGCCTGGGTGCCGTACTTGCGGTGTCCACGGCCCAACTGGCGCAGATAGCCGGTCAGGACGTCCGGGGTGTCCATGTGCTCGGCGGCGGTGAGCAGCGCCTTGAGGAGGCGGTCGCGCTGGGCGTCCATGGCCGCGGGGAACAGATTGCGCAGATCCGGATGTCGGACGAAGAGCAGCGCGTAGAAGTAGGAGGTGAGCTGGTCGGCGACGGGAGCGACCTCCTCCAGCGTGCGACGGATGAGGATCGCGTCGGGGGACGCGTTGCGGTCCTCCTGGAAGAGAGAGGCCGCGGGTGCGGCGACGGACGGCTGCGTGGCCGGGGCCATCGACGGAGCTTCCGGAGGCAGCACGGCCGATACCGGGGCCTCCTGCGGCAGCGGAGCGGCGGTCCGGAGCGCGGAGGCGCCGGTCTCGGTGTGTCCGGGCTCGGTATGGCCGGTCTCGGGTCCGGTCTCGAAGGCGTCGGGCTGGGTGACACGGGCGTCCATGGCCTGTGGCTCGGAAGCACGCGGCTCCGCGTCCGGCTCCGGTGGCCTCGGCCTGGCGGGTGGCTCGCCGGTCTCCTGTGCGGCCTGGGCGCGCGTCTCGGGAGGCCCTACGGGATCGGGCCGGGCCGCAGCCGGCTGGGCCGGCGTCGGCTGTGTGGGGATCGGCTGAGCAGGGATCGGCCGGGCGGGCACCGGCCGGCCGACAGCGGACCGTACGGCGGCCTCCGCAGCGGCCTGGGAGACAGGTCCCCGCTCTCTGCCCGTCTCTGCCGTGGTGACGGGTCCCTCAGGGACCGGCGGATGCGCGGCCGGTCCGTCACCGTCATGGGATCCCTTGGCGCGCGGGTTGGTACGCGGGCGAAAGGCGTCGGGGACGTCGTCCACCGGTGCCGGAGGGCCGGGGACCGTCTCCGTACGCGCGTCATGCCCCGCGGGTCCCTCACGCGATGGCCGCGTGGGACGCGTGGCGCCGGAACCGACCGGCCGTATGGAGGCAAGTGAGCGGCTCGGCACGCGTATTCGCTCCCGGCCGGCCGACTGCGCCGCCGCACCGCCTGCCGGTCCGCTTGCCGTGCCGGAGTCGGTGCGGCCCTCGGCGCTCGGCGCCCTGCGGGGAGCGAACCAGCCGCCCTTTCCGCCGTCTCCGGAAGTGCCGTTGTCGGCCGACGTGGTGGTCGGAGCGTCCATGGTGTGCCTCGCCTCGAACATCTTTCGGTCGGTCTGCGCACTTCCGCTGGCCCGGAATACGCTAGCAATTCCCCGCTCGACTAGGACTGTTGACAGCCCACATTAGCCTCCGCCGCGCTCCCGTTCCCTGCTGTCGCAGCATGACAGGGAACACCGGCGGATGGGACAAAGAGCGTGAAGTCCGGCCATCCGTACCGGATTTACCGTTACGCTGCATTGCTCCTGTGCCCATTCGCGGTTTCCCGCCGCGTTTCCCACGGCGCCCTCGGGCCAGCGTATTACTGTCCGGAGGCGCCTGAGTCACCGCGCAGGGCATACCAGTTCATAGGCCTCACGCAGATCGCTTCCGCTGTACGTGTGCGTGGCAAGCCCCGACAGATGGTGGTCGGCATTCACCGCCACCGCCCAGGGCACCGCCGCAAAGATCTCGGCGTCCGACATGGAATCACCGTACGCAACGCAGTCGTCCAGGCTTACCCCGAACTCTGCACACAGCCGGTTCGCGATCTCCACTTTGGCCGCCGGGTTGAGAATGCCCGCCCGGTCGACCGGCTCGGTGAAAGGCGGAACCGGCCAGCGTGAACCATGGGCGGCATGCGCGCCCCAGTCCAGCAGGCGTCTGACAAAGAAGTCGGGCGAGAGGGAGATAACGGCACAGTAATCTCCTTGGCTCCGGATATCCGCCCAGACCTCACGTATTCCGGCCAGCCAGGGCGCACCGTCGAAGGCTGCCGATACCTGCTCCATGGTCAGATCGGCCCATAGCGCCCTCGCCTGTACCGCGAACTCGTCCGGCGCCATCCCTCGGGAGAAGAAGTGGCTCTCCAATTCGGCGATCTCGGCACTCAGCCCGAGCTGCCGTGAGATCTCCACAGCAGCGGCCGAACCGCGGATGAGTGTTCCATCGAGGTCGAAGAGATGCAGTCTGCGTACGCTCGCCATGTACGCCGAGGTTAGTACGTACAGTTACTCCCCTCGTCAGACGCCCTTCCGCCGACCGGACGGCACCGTGTTTCACGTGAAACACCTCAAACGGCCCGTCCGCCGGGCCCTCCTGGTCGTCCATGTCGCTACGTCCGTGAGCTGGCTGGGGCTCACGATCGGTCTGCTGACACTCGGCGTGACCGCCTTCCGCACCAGCGACCCCGCCATCACCCAGACCGCTTACCAGGCCATGAAGATCCTCGTCGACTGGCCGATCATCCCGGTGGCCCTGCTCGCGCTGATCAGCGGACTGGTGCTCTCGCTCGGTACGCCCTGGGGTCTGGCCCGGTATCGATGGGTGTGGATCAAGTTCTGGCTCACTCTGATCACCTTCGGTGCGAAGGTCTTCGCCCTGCGGCCAGGCATCCATACAGCCGCGGCCACCGGAATACCGGACAGCAGCCTGGTCGCCGCGCCCACGGTGGCCACCTCCGCCTATCTCTTGATGACCGCGATCTCGGTGCTCAAGCCTTGGGGACTGACCCGGCGCGGGCGCCGCCTTCGGGCTGTACCGACTTCCCGCAAACCGGTGGACGAACGATCACCGGCTCCGACAGCCTGATCCCCATGCCGACATCGCTCTCCGTTCTGCCCATCCGCCGTCTGACCTTGGGTGACCTCATCTCCTGTGCGGATCTCGCCGAGGACCGTGGCTGGGCCCGGGAGGAGCACAGATGGGGGCTGCTGCTGACAGCGGGCACCGGATACGGCATCGATGATCCCGGGGGCAAGGGCCTGGCCGCCGTCTGTGTGATCACCTCGTACGGCTCTTCGGGCGGCGGCCAGGGTCTCGCGGCGATCGGCATGATGCTTGTCGCCGGACGCCATGCCCGGCAGGGGCTCGGACGGCGGCTGATGACTCATGTACTGCGCGAGGCCGGAGGCACGCCGCTCATGCTGCATGCCACGGAGTACGGCCGGCCGCTCTACCGGCAGCTCGGCTTCACCGATATCGGCGGGACCGAGACGGTCCTCGGGCGCTTCCGGTCTCCGGAGACCGCGCCATCGGTGGCGACACGGCCCGCTGCCGCCGGCGATCTGCCGGCGATCGTGCGTCTGGACACCGAGGTCCTCGGGGTCGACCGTACCCATCTGATCGCGCGTCTCCCTGCCTTCGCGGACCGGCTCAGAGTCGCGGAGGACAGCTCCGGGCTCATCGGATACGCGGCGGTCTGGCCCACTCCGGAGGCACATGTGATCGGCCCGCTGGTCGCCGGCGACGAGGAGACCGCGAAAGCGCTGATCTGCTCCTTGGTCGCTTCGCTGGGCCCCGACCTCGATCGGCCGGTGCGTACGATGATCGATATACGCCATGAGGAGCTGCTGGCCTGGGTGAAGGAGCACGGTCTGGAGCCGGCGGCCCGTACCACGACGATGGTCCATGGCATCCCGGATCTGCCCGGTGACTGGACCAGGCGGTTCGCGCCGCTGAACCTGGCAACAGGCTGAGTCGCAGGGCGGCCCACCTTCGGCGCCCGGCTCCACAACACGGTCGGGATCGCCTGGAAGCCTCCAGGGCGTCCGCTCCGCCCTCCGGCGTAGTCTGCGGATCATGAGCGACCTGGAGATACGGCCCGCGGCCCCAGACGACCTTCCCGCCATCGTGGCGATGCTCGCGGACGACCCGCTGGGCGCCCAGCGCGAGTCCCCGGACGACCTCGGCCCGTATACCGCGGCCTATGAGCGCCTGGCCCGGGACCCGAACCAGCAGGTGATGGTGGCCGTGCGCGAGGGCCGGGTGGTCGGGACGCTCCAGCTCACCATCGTCCCCGGACTCTCCCGGCGCGGCGCCCTCCGCTCCATCATCGAGGGCGTACGCATCCATGGCGATGAGCGCGGCAGCGGGCTCGGCACTCGGTTCATCGAGTGGGCGATCGATGAATCCCGGCGCCAGGGCTGTCAGTTGGTCCAGCTCACCTCCGACGCGAGCCGCACCGATGCCCATCGCTTCTACGAGCGGCTGGGCTTCACCGCCTCTCATATGGGCTTCAAGCTCCAGCTCTGAACGACGGCTCCACGGCGTCGGAGTCGGAGTCGGAGGGGATCCTAGCGTCCGAGGAGTTCGAGTATCCGCAGAGTCCGCCATACACCGGAAAGCCCACCCTCGCCTGTTTCACGTGAAACATCCGGCTTGTTTCACGGCGTCAGACCGCGCCAGCCTCCCTCGTCCACGCCACCGGGCACATCCGCCTCGGCGTCATACGGCTGACGGGTAAAGACAAACGAACCGAGGTCGAGATGGTCCACCGACCCGTCCGTCCGACGCACCACACGCAAGGTCTCCCCCGCGTAATAGCCGTCAAGCCCCGTCCAGGTGCCGTCCGGCTGCATGACAAAACGTGAGCCGCGCCCACCGCCGCGCAGCGGATGCAGCTCCACACCTTGGTCCGCCTTCAGCTTCAGACCGAAGGCCTGGGTGCCCCAGTACCACGGTCCGGTCAGCTCCAGCAGCCTCTGATCGACCTCCGGCAGCGGACGCCAGGGCTCAGGAATCCGGGGCTCGGCATTCGCGACGATCCCGAGCAGAGCCGCGGCGACCGTCCCGACCGCCGGTCCCGAGGTGGCGTTGGCGAGCACCACCGCTGCTACTCCGTCCTCCACGCCGACCCACAAAGAGGCGACAAAGCCGGGCAGCGACCCCGTATGCCCGGCCAGGCTACGACCGGCCTGGCGAGCCAGTTGCACACCGAGCCCATAGCCACCGTCCCACTGCCCGGCCTCCGGTGGAGCGGACGGCGTCCGCATCTCCCGTACGGACTCCTGGCTCAGGACCTTTACGTCGCCCTCGGCGAGGAACCCGGCGAAGCGGCAGAGATCGGCGGCGGTCGACCAGAGCTGACCGGCCGGGGCCATCAGTCCGAGATCCATGGCGGGCTCGGGCAGCATCACATCCGCCCACGGATGCACGGCCCAGCCTCCGGCGTGCGGGGCGACGGGCTGGGTGGTCGTACGGTTCATGCCCAGCGGCTCCAGAATCTCTCGCCGCAGCACCTCCTCCCAGGACGCGCCCCGTACCGCCTCGATCAGCGAACCGAGCAGCGCGTAGCCCGGGTTGGAGTAGTGGTGACGGCGTCCCTCGGGATGGAGCACGGGCCGCTCGCCGAGGACATCGGAGAGTTCCGGGCGCACCGAGCCCGGTGTCCGCTCCCACCAGGGCGCCGGGCTCTCGGCGGCCAGTCCCGCGGTGTGGCCGAGAAGCTGGGCGACGGTGACCTCGCCCACTCCTGTGCCCGGGAGATGCTTCTCCAGCGGGTCACCGAGATCGAGCAGTCCCTCATCGCGCAGCCGCAGCACCAGTACGGCGGTGAAGGTCTTGGTGATCGACCCGACGCGGTACTGGGTGTCGGCGTCCGGGGCATGCCCCTCCACACAGCTGCGGGAGCCCGTCCAGACCATCCGTCCCTCGCGTGCCACCGCCGCGACCAGCGAGGGAGCGCGTCCCTCGGTCTGCGCGAGGGCGATGCGATGCAGCAGGGCTCGTCGGGTGCCGGGCAGCAGCTCTTCGATGGGTGATGTCATGCCCCACATCTACCGGTGCCGCCTCAGGGAGTCGACCTCATTTCGCGCGGAGCCGAAGAGCCTTCCGCCCGGCTCCGAAGAGCCGATACCGGACGAGTCGACGCGCGTTGCGCGGGGCTTGCGGGCCGGCCCGTATACGTACTCCTACGTACGTCCGAGTCGTACGTCCGAGTCGTATGCCCGGGAAGGCTGACCGTGGATCTTCGCTACTGGCTGCCGCGCGCGGTGGATGTGGCCGAGCAATGGGGCGAGCGGTTCGGTCCCTTCGAGGCGCATTCGGCTCACCAGGTCGGCGACGAGGCGTTCGCCGACGCGTTCGAGCGGTTCGCGAAGCGGATGGAGGACAACTACCCGTTCTTCCATCCCCGTTACGCCGGGCAGATGGTGAAGCCGCCGCATCCCGCCGCCGTCGTCGGCTATCTCACGGCGATGCTGTTCAACCCCAACAACCACGCGGCGGAGGGCGGTCCCGCGACCACCGAGATGGAGCGCGAGTGCATCACCGCGCTGGCCGGGATGTTCGGTCTGCCCGCGCATGTCGGGCATCTGACGACGAGCGGCACGATGGCGAATCTCGAAGCGCTGTATGTGGCCCGTCGGCTGCATCCGGACCGCGGGGTGGCCTACAGCTCGGAATGCCACTACACGCATGAGCGGATGTGCGAGGTCCTGGGCGTCGAGGGCCACCGGGTGGCGGTCGACGCGTACGGCCGCATCGATCTGGACGCCCTGGAGAGCCTGCTGAAGACGGGCCGGGTGGGCACGGTGGTGGTGACGACGGGCACCACCGGGCTGGGCGCCGTGGACCCGGTGCACGAGGTGCTGCCCCTGGCCCGGCGGTACGGGGCACGGGTGCATGTCGACGCGGCGTACGGCGGCTTCTACGCGCTGCTCGGACGGGCCGACGCGCCCGAGGGAATCGACCCCAGGCCCTGGCAGGCGGTGGCGGAGTGCGACTCGGTCGTGGTGGACCCGCACAAACACGGGCTCCAGCCGTACGGCTGCGGCGCGGTGCTGTTCCCCGATCCGCGCGCCGGCCGGCACTTCGCGCACGACTCGCCGTACACCTACTTCACCGACGCCGAGGTGCATCTGGGCGAGATCAGCCTGGAGTGCTCCCGGGCCGGAGCCGCGGCGGCAGGCCTGTGGCTGACTCTTCAGCTCCTCCCGCTGACTCCGGACGGCTTCGGGGCGATCCTCGCGGCCAACCGTCGCGCGGCGCTGCGATGGGCGGATCTGCTGGAGTCGTCGGACGCCCTGGAGCTGTACCAGCGGCCCGATCTCGACATCGTCACCTACTTCCCGACGACCCGGCCGGCCTCGCTGTCCGCCGTCGACGCGGCGTCCGGACGTCTACTGCAAGGCGGCATGACCGCTCATAAGGAGCCGGTCTTCCTGAGTGTGCTCCGTACGGACGCCGAGGCGTTCGTACGCCGGCATCCGCGGATCGTCCGCGACGCCGATGCGGCACGGGTAATGCGCAGTGTCCTGATCAAGCCGGAGGCCGAGCACTATCTCGACCGCCTGCACGCCCGGGTGGAGCAGCTCGCCGTCCGCGGCGAGTAGCGGTAGCGCACGGCCCCCGCACCGCCTTCCGGAGGGAATCGTTGTCCACGTTCGAAAGTCCGCCGCGTGGTGTCCTGGGCCTGGGCCGTCCTGCCAGGCCGGACACCGATGAGCTGGCCGCGCTGCTGGCCGCGGCCTTCCACGACGATCCGCTGACCCGCTGGATCATTCCGGACGACCGGACCCGGGCGGAGTTGCTGCCCGGGCTGTTCCGTATCTTCGTCGACGTCTCGCACGACTACGACGGAGTGGCGCTCTCTCCCTGCGGCGACGCGGTGATGCTGTTTCTGCCGCCAGGTGCCTCGAAGGAGGTGGACGCGCGCGGGGACGAGCTGGAACAGCGGTTCGCCGATGCCCTCGGCGAGTACGCCGGCGCGCTGGGGACCATCGTCGGACTCCAGGCCGAGCGCCATCCTGCCGGTCCTCCGCACTACTACGCCTCGTTCGGGGCGGTCCGCCCGGCGCGGCAGCGGAACGGTCTGCTCTCCGTTCTGCTCCAGGAGCTGGTCGACCGTGCCGACCGGGAGGGCCACCCGGCGTACGCGGAGGCCAGTTCACCCGGTGGTGAGGCGCTCTGTCTCCGGCAGGATTTCGTCCCGCTCGGCGGCGACATCACGCTGCCGAACGGCGGTCCGTCGCTGCGTCCGCTGTGGCGGGACCCGCGGTGAGGGGCGACGAGCACATCCACTTCTGGACCGCGGCGGAGGTGGCGCAAGGCGAGGTGCCACAGCGGCATCTGCCGCATCTGCGCGCGGTTCTGGAGTGGAGCGGAGACTTCCTGGTGTCCGGCCATCCGGAGCTGGGCCGGAGCGGCCCGGTGTGCCCGTACACCCAGCCCTCGCTGCGCAAGCAGCTCTTCCATCTCGCGGTGCCGGCCAGGACGGAGGGCGCGGATCTGTCCTCGGCCGTCGGCTCGCTGCGGGCGTGGTACGAGAAGCTCTCGGCCGGCCTGGACGAGGAGGACCAGGAGCTGCTGACTCTGCTGCTGGTGCTGCCGGGCTTCGACCCGACGGACTCCGGCGAGCTGGACGAGCTCCAGCGCAAGGCCAAGGACGAGTTCGTGGCCGACGGCCTGATGATCGGGCAGTTCCATCCGGTGTGCGAGGAACCGGGCCTGTGGAACTCCCTGTTCCGTCCGCTGCGGGCTCCCGTACCGCTGCTGGCGGTCCGTAAGCTCCTGGTCTTCGATCTGCCGTTCCTGCTCGGCGACGACACGCACATGGACCACTATCTGCGCCGGTTCGCCCCGGACATCCCGGCCCGGGTCCGCGGTCAGTTGGTCAGCCGAGTGGTGTCCTGAGCCACCGCTCCCCGCCCACCACCCCCCACCTACCCGCGTACGACGCACCCACGA
>NZ_FMDK01000885.1 GCF_900091995.1 Streptomyces sp. MnatMP-M17 | reverse complement strand
GACCGGCGGTGGCCGTGGCCGCGCCCGGCAGCATGAGCGCGGTGACTCCCAGCAGCGCGGTGGCCGTGGTCGACGAGGTGCGCGTCGCCGCCGAAGTGCGCGCGTACACATGGACTCCTCGCGTCGCGGGAAGACGGTCGGCCCCGAGGGTGGCAGCCTCCGGCCAACGGAGGACGGGCGAAGGTTGGCCACAACATGAAGCCACACCCCGAGACAGGCATACCGGACCGCGAGGCCGTGCCGCTCCGTGTCGCCGCATGTCGGCTTCATATCGGCTTCATATCGACAAATCGTCCGGTGCCTGTTTGATTACCGGGCCGGCCGTCCTACTCTCGCCCCGAACCAGCGCTTCCGTACATGGAGCCGAGGGGCGAAGGGCACACCGTATGCAGGGCACCGTCGAAGGATTCAGCTATGGCCTCGTCACCCCCGTGGCGGCCTTTCTCATGGCCTGTCTCGGGGCGGCACTCGGCCTGCGCTGCACTGCGAGATCCCTGCGCACCAGGCGGCCCTGGAAACCGGGCGGGCTGGCGCTGGGCGCGGCCTCGATCGGCTCCGGCGTCTGGACGATGCACTTCATCGGCATGATGGGCTTCGCCGTCAGCGAGGCGCCGATCGGCTACGACCGGCTCACGACCTTCGCCAGCCTCGCCGTCGGGATCGTCATGACCGGGATCGGGATCTTCATAGTGGGATACCGCGGCTCGACCCCGATGGCCCTGATCACCGGCGGTACGGTCACCGGTCTCGGCATCGCCACCATGCACTACCTCGGCATGGCCGGCGTACGGCTGCACGGACAGGTCACCTACGACACCGGGACGGTCGCGCTCTCCGTGCTGATCGCCGTCGCCGCGTCCGTGGCCGGGCTCTGGGTGATCTCCACGCACCGAGGATTTTCGGCCAGTCTGGGCGCCAGTCTGGTGCTGGGCGTCGCGTCGACCGGAATGCACTTCACCGCCATGGCCGGAGTCGAGGTCCATCTCGACGGGACCACCAGGGCTCCGGGCGGCGCTCCGGCCACCGAGCTGCTCGTGCCGATGCTGATCGGCCCTGCGGTCTTTCTGCTGCTGGCGGGCGTGGCGCTGTTCTTCGATCCGCTGCTGGTGACGGGCGGGCGCGGCCGGGACATGGACCGTCATGAGGGCCACCTGCGATCCGCCCGGCCCGCCCGGTCCGCGGGGGCCGCGCGCGGGCTCTGCGGGGCCCGTGGACTGGGCGGTGTGCCCGCGCAGCGGACCCGGCTCCGCGCGGACCGGGACCGCCGTGAGGAGGCCGACCGTACGGCCGCCAGAGCACCGCGCAGCGGCCCGCAGGACCTGCACGACTGGTGACCGGCCGGTGATCCGGTGTCGCCCGGCGCCCGGCTGTCAGTGGGTGGTCGTACGGTGGTTCCATGCGGCCCGTTTCCAGCATCGAACGTACGGTGGCGCCCTTCGAGGTCGTCAGTCCCTACCAGCCCAGCGGCGATCAGCCGACGGCCATCGCCGATCTCGAACGGCGTGTCCGCGCCGGTGAGAAGGATGTCGTCCTGCTCGGCGCGACCGGCACGGGAAAGTCGGCGACGACCGCCTGGATGATCGAGAAGCTTCAGCGCCCCACGCTGGTGATGGCGCCGAACAAGACGCTCGCCGCCCAGCTCGCCAACGAGTTCCGCGAGCTGCTGCCCAACAACGCCGTCGAGTACTTCGTCTCGTACTACGACTACTACCAGCCCGAGGCGTACGTCCCGCAGTCGGACACCTATATCGAGAAGGACTCCTCGATCAACGAGGAGGTCGAGCGGCTGCGCCACTCCGCGACCAACTCGCTGCTGACCAGGCGCGATGTGATCGTGGTCGCCTCGGTCTCCTGCATCTACGGTCTCGGTACGCCCCAGGAGTACGTGGACCGGATGGTGCCGCTGAAGGTCGGCGCCGAGACCGACCGGGACCAGCTCCTGCGCCGCTTCGTGGACATGCAGTACACACGCAATGACGTGGCGTTCGCGCGCGGCACCTTCCGGGTCCGGGGCGACACCATCGAGATCTTCCCGGTCTACGAGGAGCTGGCCGTCCGTATCGAGATGTTCGGCGACGAGATCGAGGCGCTCTCCACGCTGCATCCGCTCACCGGCGAGGTCATCAGCGACGACCGCGAGCTCTATGTCTTCCCCGCGAGCCACTATGTGGCCGGTCCCGAGCGTATGGAGAAGGCGGTCAACGGCATCGAGCGGGAGCTGGAGGAGCGTCTGGCCGAGCTGGACAAGCAGGGCAAGCTCCTGGAGTCCCAGCGGCTGCGTATGCGCACGACGTACGACATCGAGATGATGCGGCAGATCGGTTCCTGCTCCGGGATCGAGAACTACTCGATGCACTTCGACGACCGCTCGCCCGGCACCGCGCCCAACACCCTTATCGACTACTTCCCCGAGGACTTCCTGCTGGTCATTGACGAGTCGCATGTCACGGTCCCGCAGATCGGCGCGATGTACGAGGGCGACGCGTCCCGTAAGCGGACGCTGGTCGAGCACGGTTTCCGGCTGCCGTCCGCGCTCGACAACCGCCCGCTGAAGTGGGAGGAGTTCCAGCAGCGGATCGACCAGACCGTCTATCTCTCCGCCACGCCCGGCGCCTATGAGCTGTCCCGTTCCGACGGGTTCGTGGAGCAGATCATCCGGCCCACCGGGCTGATCGACCCGGAGGTCGTCGTCAAGCCCACCGAGGGCCAGATCGACGACCTGGTGCACGAGATCCGTGAGCGGACCGCGAAGGACGAGCGTGTCCTGGTGACCACGCTCACCAAGAAGATGGCCGAGGACCTCACCGACTACTTCCTGGAGCTGGGCATCCAGGTGCGGTATCTGCACAGCGATGTGGACACCCTGCGCCGTGTCGAGCTGCTGCGTGAGCTGCGCTCCGGGGAGTACGACGTCCTTGTCGGCATCAACCTCCTCCGTGAGGGCCTCGACCTCCCGGAGGTCTCGCTGGTGGCGATCCTCGACGCCGACAAGGAGGGCTTCCTGCGCTCCGGCACCTCGCTGATCCAGACCATCGGCCGGGCCGCGCGGAATGTCTCCGGCCAGGTCCATATGTACGCGGACAAGATCACTCCGGCGATGGAGAAGGCCATCGACGAGACCAACCGCCGCCGCGAGAAGCAGATCGCGTACAACACCGAGCGCGGTATCGATCCCCAGCCGCTCCGCAAGAAGATCAACGACATCGTCGCGACCATCGCGCGCGAGGAGATCGACACCGAGGCGCTGCTCGGCACGGGCTACCGGCAGTCGAAGGACGGCCGGTCGGCCAAGGTCGCCGTGCCCACGCTCGGTACGAAGACCGCCAAGGCGGCCAAGGGCGCCAAGGGCGCGGGCGCGAAGACCGCGGTGCTCTCCGACCGTCCCGCCGCCGAACTGGCCGGAATCATCGAGGAGATGACCGACCGTATGCGGGCCGCGGCGGCAGAGCTCCAGTTCGAGGTGGCCGCCCGGCTGCGCGACGAAGTGAGTGAACTGAAGAAGGAATTGCGGCAGATGAGGGAGGCGGGGCTGGCCTGACACCCCGGAACACCTGGTGTGTTGCAAGACCGACACAAAAACGGTCCAAGCCTCCTGCACCGCCCGCGCGACTGCGTAGGGTGCTGCGCAACCGCATACGGACGGTTGCGGGGGAACCATTCGAGAGGGGACAGCGCGTGGTGGACGTATCCAAGGGCAGTGCGCCCGGGGGCCCTGGCGTCAATCTGACCAAGGGACAGGCCATCAGCCTGGAGAAGAAGGGCGGCGGCACGCTGACCGCGGTCCGCATGGGGCTCGGCTGGCAGGCCGCGCCGCGCCGGGGCCTGTTCGGCTCCCGCACCCGTGAGATCGACCTGGACGCGTCGGCGGTGCTCTTCGCCGACAAGCAGCCGGTCGACGTGGTCTTCTTCCGTCATCTCGTCAGTGACGACGGCTCGGTGCGGCACACCGGTGACAATCTGGTCGGCGGCGCGGGACAGGGCGGTGACGACGAGGCGATCCTGGTCGACCTCCAGCGGGTCCCGGTCCATATCGACCAGATCGTCTTCACGGTGAACTCGTTCACCGGCCAGACGTTCCAGGAGGTGCAGAACGCCTTCTGCCGCATCGTGGACGAGACCAACGGCCAGGAGCTGGCGCGCTACACGCTGGACGGCGGTGGCCAGTACACCGCGCAGATCATGGCGAAGGTGCACCGCGCGGGCGCGGGCTGGCAGATGACGGCCCTCGGCAACCCGGCCAACGGCCGTACGTTCCAGGACCTGATGCCGGCGATCCTGCCGCATCTCTGAGTACGGCGAAGCAGGACGACGAGTACGACGGCGTCAGCACCACGACGGCGCCGGCATCACTCCAGCACCACGGCGAACGCATCTGTATGACACGGCGTTTCGCCGGTACGCGCAGCTCCCGGAAGTCAGGTCGCCGGGAGCTGCGCGGCTGCCGTGGACCCGTACGGCACCACCCGTACAAGCACCACCCGACCACCCGTAGCTGAATCCACAGCTGAACAACGACGCGTGACCGACGAGGGGACAGAGGCGATGACGGCCGAGCTGGTCCGGGGGCAGAACCATCCCTTGCCCCACACCCGCCTGGAGATCCGGGTGACAGCCGGCGCACCGGTCATGGCCTGCGCCACGCTCGGCGACGCACAGGGCACGGTGCGCGGCACCGAGTGGATCGCCCATCCCGGCTCGCCCACGCTTCCCGGTATCGAGGTGTCCCGCCAGGCCGCTTCGGGGCTGCGCTTCCATATCGATCTGGAGGCAGTGCCCGAGCAGGCGCATCTCGTGCATGTGCTGCTCGCCCTGCCCGAGGGCGTCGGCGGACCGGACCGGTTCGGCGCCACCGCGGCTCCGTTCGCCGCCGTCACCTCCACCGACGGCACCGAGGTCGCCAGCTTTACCCTCACCGGTCTGGACGCCGAGTCCGCCGTCGTCGCCCTGGAGCTCTACCGCCGCCAGGGCGCCTGGAAGGTCCGGGCCGTCGGCCAGGGATACGCGGGAGGGCTCGCCGAGCTGTTCGGCGACCACGGTCTGCCGCAGGCCCGCGCCTTCGCCAGCGGTATCCAGGAGGCGGTCGCCCGCCATCTGGCGAGCACGGTGCAGATCCCGCTGCCCGGCGCCCAGGACGGTGTACGGGTCAGGCCCGACGGCCTGTCCTCGTCGGCCACGCCCGGTCCGGCCGCCCAGCCGGGACCGGCGGGACCGGCCACCCAGAGCGGCTCCACCGTCCCGCAGGCCGGCCCGGCCGCTTCCGGCGGTACGAGCGGTACGGGTACGGGCGCCACCGG
>NZ_FMDK01000010.1 GCF_900091995.1 Streptomyces sp. MnatMP-M17 | reverse complement strand
CGGCCGCTGGCCACCACGCCCAGCCACCTCTGGCTGGCGGAGCGGCCGGTGCCGGGCCTGCCGTCGCTGGGATCACCTGACGAGCAGCGCGCGCTGTGGCGGGCCCATCTCCCGGAACCGAGCGCCTGGTACCGGCTCGACACCACTCATTACGGAATCGTCCGGCCGCCTCATGCGCACACGGTGGCCACGGCGATCAACGCGGTGTCGCACCACATCGCCGAGCCCCACTGACGTGTAGCGCCGAACTGCCGGCCCACGGGCCGCAGAGCCGCGTACCCGTACCTGTCCCATTTCCACCACAGGAGGAACCGCGTGGAGAGTTACGAACTGGAAGCCGTCGAGCGCGTCACGGCACGGCCCCGGAGGGAGTACACCACCCTCGCGGTCGACTCCCTCACTCCCGTCATCGGCGCCGAGGTCTCCGGCATCGATCTCTCACAGGAACTGTCGGACGAGCAACTGCGCGATCTGAAGGCGGCGTTCCTCGACCACCATGTCCTGGTCTTCCGTGACCAGATCCTCAGCCAGGAGCAGCACAAGCGTTTCGCGGGCCACTTCGGCGAGCTGCGCCCGGTGAATCCTCCGCCGCCGGAGGGCGATCCGTACACCCTGGAGATCAGCACCACGCCCGAGGCTGCGAATGTGGCCGGCAACGGCTGGCACGCGGACGGCACCGCCGACGCGGAGCCCTCGCTCGGCTCGATGCTCTACATCACCCGTATACCGGAGCCGGGCAGCGGCGGCGACACGCTGTTCGCCAATATGCATCTGGCCTACGAGATGCTGTCGCCCGCCCTGCGCGGTTTTCTGGACGGTCTGACCGCCGTGCACGACGGACTCGTCGCCTTCCAGGGCTATACGCCGCCGCCGGGATATGTCGCGCCGAAGAGCGAACATCCGCTGGTGGTACGCCATCCCGAGACCGACCGCAGGCTGCTTTACGTCAACAGGGCCTACACGGCGCGTATCCCGCAGCTCTCGCCGGACGAGAGCCGGGCGCTGCTGGACATGCTGTTCAATGTGGTGCCGAGCCGGCCCATGCTGACCTGCCGTGTCCGGTGGAATCCCAACACACTGGTGTTCTGGGACAACCGCTGTGTACAGCACCACGCGACATACGACTACTACCCGTTCACGCGCTACGGCCAGCGGGTCGCGATCAACGGCGGTCCACTCAAGGGCTGAGCGGGCCTCGCGCCCGTACCCGTACCCGTGCCTCTGCCGGGGCCCGCCGTGATGAACCGGCGGGCCTTCGGCATGATGGGACCGAGGCCACCACACCGAATGGCCGTCCATCAGCGGTTCCTGGACGCGCCCGACGGCCGTGTGGGAGAAACAGACCCGATGAACGACACACCACGACATCGCCCGACGCGCGCCGAGCTGGACGCCGCGCGCGGCACCCGTCTGCCGGATCTGATCGCCGACGATCTCACGGTCCTGCTCGTCGGGATCAATCCCGGTCTCTCCTCCGCCGTCGCGGGCCATCACTTCGCCACCCCCGGAAACAGGCTGTGGCCCGCTCTGTACCGGGCGGGCTTCACACCACGGCTGATCGACGCCGCGGAAGAGAACCGGCTGCTGGACCTCGGGATCGGCATCACCAGCATCGTCCACAGACCGACGTCACGCGCCGCCGAACTCACCGCGCCGGAGTATGTGGCAGGCGGCAGACATCTGCGCGAACTGGTACTCGCCCGCCGCCCGGCCTGGCTCGCCCTGCTGGGCGTCACCGGCTACCGCGCCGCGTTCAACGCCCCCGACGCGACCGTAGGCCGCCAGTCCCTCACCATCGGCACCACACAAGTCTGGGTCCTGCCCAATCCCAGCGGACTCAACGCCCATTACCCGCCCTCGGCTCTGGCGGTCGAGTTCGCCAAACTACGTGTCGCCACCGGCCTCCCTGACCGCTCGGCCGTCCTGGGCAACGGTCCGTTCCCCAACCGGTCCTGAGCTCCCGACGCTCCCAGCCGGCCGAAGGCGTCACGTGCCGTCAGGGGCGTCAGGTGGCGTGCCAGCCGGACCAGTGGGTCACCGTGATCTCCACCACCGGGCCCTCCGGCAGGTGGTCGGCGTACTGGCGGTGGTACTTCTCCGTCAGCAGGCCCACGTACCGGGCGGCTGCGGCCGACGCGGCGGCCGGTGGCAGTACGGAGCCGGTGCCGTCCGCGCGGGCCCACCACAGGCGGTCCCAGTCCTCGTCGTAGCCGTCGACGAGGAGACAGACCTCCGGGTGGGCGCGGATATTGGCCAACCGCTTCAGCCGTACCGACCGCTTCGGCTTGTGGTCCACGGCGAAGGCCACGGTGTCACCGGTCAGGGCGAACACCATGGGGACCAGATGCGGACGGCCGGAGGCGTCGGTGGTCGCCAGGCGGGCGATCCGGGAGCGGACGAAGCACTCCCGGGCCTGCCCGCCCGTCATCTCCGGCACTGCTGCTCCTGGCGGCTCACCGGAAACGTTCCGCGACGTCGGCGAGCTGATCGAGGTACGCCAGCGTCTCGGCCTCCGGCTTCGTCGGCAGATAGAGCAGCGCCCGGTCCACATCGACGTGTGCGTACTGCTCGATGATCTCCGGATTCTTCGACACCCCGAAGACGGTCACCGGCACGTCCCGGCCCGCGACGCTCCGCATCCGGGCGATCATCGCTCCGAGCTCCTCGGGCGGCCAGCTGTTGGCCAGCCAGGCGTCACCGAAGGCGGCCACTCGATGGAAGGCGGCCTCGCCACCGCCCACGTAGATGGGCGGATAAGGACGCTGGACCGGCTTCGGCCAGGAGTAGACCGGGTCGAAGTCGACGAACTCCCCGTGGAACTCGGCCTTCTCCTCCGTCCACAGCTCCCGCATGGCCCGCAGCCGTTCGTCCACGAGCCGGCCTCTGGTGCGCGGATCCGTGCCGTGGTTCTCCATTTCCTCCTTGTTCCAGCCGGCACCGATCCCGAAGACCATCCGTCCGCCGGAGACCAGGTCCAGGGAGGCCACCTCCTTGGCCGTGATGATCGGGTCCCGCTGCACCACCAGTGCGATGCCGGTGCCCAGCAGGATCCGCTCGGTCACCGCGGCGGCGGCACTGAGCGCGACGAACGGATCGAGCGTGCGGTAGTACATCTCCGGCATCTCGCCGCCGTCCGGATACGGTGTGCGTCGCTCCACCGGGATATGGGTGTGCTCGGCGATGAACAGGGAGTCGAACCCTCGCTCCTCGACGGCGCGCCCCAGCGCGGCCGGTGCGATGCCCTGGTCGGTGATGAAGGTCGATACGCCGAACTTCACTGCGGCTCCTTCGGTTCGGGTTCCCGGTGCGTGTTCCGAGTGCTGTGTTCCGAATAGTGCGTTCCGAGTGGCGCGTTTCCGCGCACGCGGTCGCCGTCCATGGCCAGCTACCCCGATCGGACTCGCCACAACAGTCCATTCACCCGATCGGACTATCACCGGAGGGCGTCCGTGGTCATCGGGGACAGATCTGTCGTCGGGGAGCCATGGCTGGAGAGACGGCGGCCGTCGTCGTCCTGGTGGATGCGGCGCGGCTTCCTCGTCGTGTTCCTGGCTCTGCTGGCCGCCGTACTGACCGGTGTGACTCTGCTGGCCGCCGGCGGGAAGATCCTGCTGCCGTTCGAACGGATCGTCACACTGAAGGGCAAGATGGCCTCCAAACGGGACTTCTTCGAGGATCCCGAGGTCCAGCGGCTGCTTCTGAAACACCGTATCCGCGTGCACATCACCAGTTCGGGCTCGCGCGAGGTGGCCATCCAGGACATCTCCTCGTACGACTTCGTGTTCCCTTCCGGGCAGCCCGCCGGCGATCTGATCACCGCTCAGCGAGCGGCCACGAACGGATACGCGAAGGTGCACCGGCCGTTCGTCAGCCCGATCGTGCTCCTACCTACCGCGCGTACGCCGAGACGCTGGAGGACGCCGAGATCGCCACCCCGCAGCCGGGCTCCGGGGCAAGGGCATAGCACCGGGCGTGGTGGCGTACGAGCACCAATACCTCACGTACCAGGCGCAGTACCAGGCCGAGTCGGGGAAGCTGGACTCGGACCGGGTGCTGCTCCATCCGTCCACCCAGTTCGTGACACAGCCTCAGTTCATCGCGCTCAACGAGGAGGGCGACCGGCTCGGTGATCTGATCACGCGTGACCCGGAGCTGCGTCAGCGGGCGATGGAGCTGAGCTTCCGGATCCTCGATCCCACCGGGGAGGTCGCGAGCGACAAGCTCACCACGTTCCTGGAGGACCGGAACATCCCGGTCCCGTCGGTGGAGGGCGACGACACCCGCTCGGCGATGCCCAGACTCCGGTACCCGGAACGGATGATCTCGATCGTGGGAGGCTGCCCGGCCCCCGAGACCTCGCCCGGGACGCCCGAGTGAGGGCCGGTGCCCGAGTGAGGGCCGGTCTCCGGTTGAAGGCCGGTCTGTGCGACGGAAGGGCCGCGTACCGAGGTCGGGCAGGGCACCTTCTCTGCGCGCTGCCTCGGCAAGGTCCAGGACTGGAACGCCGAGGACGCGGTCCTCGAAGTGCAGGCGATGGCGATCTTCCGCTAGGCCGTGTCCGGAGGTCCTGTCCAGCGAGGCCGGAGGACGAGGCGAGGCCGGAGGGCGCTGTGTCCGTCCTCCGGCCCCGCCCGTCAGATGCCGGTGCCGGTCAGGCGTTGGGGTCGAACGGGATGCCGGCCGGCTTGGCCCGCTCCAGGTGGTAGTTGAAGTTGCCGTGGGCGGAGGTGGAGACGTACTTGGCCTCGTTGGCCTGCACTCACACCACGACATGCTCCCAGTCGTGGCGGTGCCCGCCGAGCCCGCTGCCTGCCACGGCCTGGTCCTTCTCGAAGTAGGCCGTACATGATCGCGCGCCAGCCGTCAGATTGGCATGCTCGGGCCAGCTTCTCCGGGAGGCGCGCGGCTGCGCTTTTCACGGATCCGGTACGCACAGCGCGGCGGCAAGGCGGCCGGAAAAAGTTCGGTGCTGGTGTCATCCGGCCCTGTGGCAACCGGAGTTTGAAGGGATGGAGAGGCGCCCTCCGTACCGTTCCCTCTCAAAAACGCACAAGGAGTTGTCCGTTCATGATACGGATCAAGAAGTATGTGGCCGCCGCGACGGTCACGGCGGCGGTGCTGGCCGTGCCGACGGGAGCGTACGCGCTGACCTCGGGCGGGACGTCCTCCACGCCTTCGGCCTCCGCGCCGTCCGCCAAGTCCGTTGGTGAGTCAGCCGCGTTCGGCGCGTCCGATGCGTCGGCCGCGTCCGGCGCCGGTGTACGGCCCGCCGACCAGGCGCCGTCCATACGCGTCGTCGCTCCGGGCGAGCGGGTCAAGGCCGCGCCGGGCGTCCGGCTGTGGCTGACCGAGGAAGGCAAGTACTGGTCCACTCCGGACATGGACGAGCAGTTCCGCAGTGTCACCGACGGAAACCTCGACCTGAGCACACCCGGTGTCTCCCGCCAGTCGGAATCGGTGGGCGACCGCTACTTCCACTCCGGCGTCTACTACGGCAGCCGTGCCGCGGCCCGCGTCGAGGTCACCACCCGGACGGGCAGGACCGTACGCGCCTCGATGGTGGAGCTGGCGGGCAAGCCTGGCTGGGGCGCCTGGTACACCACCACCGAACTGCCCCCAGTCGCCAAGGTCCTCGGTCCCGAAGGCGCGGGCACCGGCAGGGGCACAGACAGCGGCGCGCCGGTCGACTTCATCCGTAGCGTCACCCTGTACGACACGGCGGGCCGTGTCCTGGCCACCCTGGCCTCTCCGGGCAACTAACAAGCTCGGGTGGGGGCCTTGACCGCCCGGGGGAGCCCAGGCCCCCACCCGTACCGTCGTCCTCCCCGCTCTCCACCCGAATCCGCTCGAACCGAGGGACCGCCGGTAGTGCCGTACACGAACGACGACTTCGCCGAGTACGCCGCCGCGGCCTGGCCCCGCCTCGTACGCGCCGCGCACCTGCTCACCGGTGACTTCCACGAGGCGGAGGATCTGGTGCAGACCACTCTCGTCAAGGTCTGTGCGCGCTGGCGGCGGATCCCTCGCGAGGAAGTCGAGTTCTATGTGCGCCGGTCACTGATCAACAACAACCTCAGCCGGGTGCGGAAGCGGCGCGTCATCCATCTGCTGACACCGTTGATGCCGGAGCGGGTGCACGGCCGGCACGCCGGGCACGCCGAGCACATCGAGGAGCGTGCCGCCGTCACCCAGGCCCTGGAGACGCTGTCGGCCAGGCAGCGTGCGGTGGTGGTGCTGCGCTACTGGGAAGACCTGAGCGAACAGGAGATAGCCGAGGTGCTGAACTGCTCGGTCGGAACGGTCAAGACCCATGCCCGGCGCGCACTGGAGACCTTGCGCGCCCATCCCGTCATCGCCCGCCGGCTTCCCGGGTCGGAAGCCGGAGCCGGAGCTGTCCCAGGCACCGAAGCCGTCCCGGGCACCGGCGCCGGAACCGGAGCCCGCCCATGAATCCCGCCTCCGAGGCCGAACGCCGGCCGGACGACGCGTACCCGAACGCCTACGCCAACGCGAACCTCGGCGCGAACTCTCGCGCATACCACCGTGCGTACGACAACGTACTGCGCGACACCTTCTCCGAGGCCGCGAACGCCGTCACGCCCTCTGCCGCGCCGCTGGCGGCGATCGAACGGGCCGGCCGCGCCCGGCGCCGACGCGGCAACGCGGCTCTGGTGATGGCCGGTTGCGGACTGCTGCTGGGCCCGCTGGCCGTCGTCCTCGTACGCGGCACCGCGCCGCCCGATCCCGTACCCGTACCCGCGCCGGTCCTCACCGCGGCGCCGCCGACGCCCTCGCCCGCTCCGGAACCGGCGCCGAAGCCGGCCCGTGTGGTGCAGCCGAACCAGCGGGTGAAGGCCGCGCCGGGCGTGGAGGTGTGGCTGACCAAGGACGGCAAGCACTGGTCCACTCCCGAACAGCCCGACCAGTTCGGCAGTGTGAGCAATGGCAACCTCGACATGAGCGAGCCCGGAGTCTCGCATCAGGCGGAAACGGTGGGCGACCGCTACTTCCATTCCGGCATCTACTACGGGACGCGCGAGGCCGCACGTGTCGAGATCACAACACTGACCGGCAAGGTGGTGCGCGCCGAACTGCTGCAACTGGCGGGCAGGCCCGGCTGGGGCGTCTGGTACGCCACCACCGAACCGACGGGCGTGTCAGGGCCGGAGATTGTCCGCGGCATCACTCTCTACGGTGCCACGGGCAAGGTCCTCGCGAGGCTCTGAAGCGATACCACGGGTTGGCGTGCGCGGCGTGCGCAGAAACAGCGCGGCCATGATCACACCGGCCACCACGACGAGCGCGTTGACCAGCACGGCGACACTCACACCGGCCAGAATCACATCCGGATCGGCGGACCCGCCGACATGAGCCGTGACGACGGCGCTCATGATCGGTGTGCCCATGGTGATACCGGCCTGCTGGCTCATGGTGGCCATACCGGTCGCCATGCCCTGCTCCGCGTCGGGCAGACCCGAGGTGGCGGTCACCATGAAACCGACGATGACGAGCATGTTCCCGACACCGCCGACGAAGGTCGCGATCAGCAGCAGCCACATCGAGCTCCGGCTGTCGCCGAGGCCGACCAGCGCCACCGTGGCCACCGCCTGCACCAGACCGCCCGTCACCAGCGTCGGTGTGGTGCCGATCCCGCCGATCACCCGGGCCGCGGCGACACCGCCGACGACGGTGCCCAGTCCCAGTACTCCGAAGGACAGACCGGCCGCGAGCGGTGAGAACCCGAGCACTTTCTGAAGATAGAGAGTCATCAGAAAGACAAGAGAGGTCTCGGTGACGAAGGCGAGCAGACCGGCGAGGTTGCCGAAGATCACCGAGCGCCGCCGGAGGATGCGTACCGGAACGAGCGGCTGAGGAACGCCCTTCTCCACGAAGTAGAAGACCACCAGCAGCACCACGCCCAGGATCAGTCCGACGAGGGCCTTCGGGTCGCCGAATCCGTGCTCGCCCGCCATGGTCAGTCCGTACACCAGGGAGAGCAGCCCGACGGTCACGGCCAGCGCGCCCGGCAGATCGAGCCGTGCGCGGACATCGCCATGGCTCTCGTCGTCGCCACGGTTCGCGTCGTCGGCGCGGCTCTCGGAGATCACGGTCGGCGCGATGCTCAGCACGGCCAGTACGACGGGCACATTGATCAGGAACGACCAGCGCCAGCTCAGCAGATCGGTGAGTACACCGCTGAGGACCGCGCCGGTGGTGAACCCGGCGGACATCAGCGCGCCGTTGAGGCCGAGCGCCTTGGAGCGCAGCGGACCCTCGGGAAAAGAGGAGGTCAGCAGCGAGAGACCGGCCGGTGTCACCGCGGCCGTCGCCAGGCCCTGTGCCACACGGGCGATCAGCAGCGTCTCGGGATTGACGGCGAGCCCGCCGAGCAGTGAGGCTGCGCCCAGGACCGCGAGCCCGATCAGAAAGAGCCGGCGCCTGCCGACAAGATCGGCGATCCGGCCGAAGAGCAGTGTGAATCCGGCGGCGGCGAGGGCGAACGAGGTGGCGATCCACTGAAGGTTTCCCAGTGAGAAGCCCAGTCCCTTGCCTATGGCGGGGAGCGCGACGTTCAGGATCGAGAAGTCCACGGCGAGCATGAACTGTGCGACCAGCAGCACCACCAGGACGAGCTTCAGCCGGCCGGTGAGCCGCTCGGGTGGTGCTGAAGGCTGTTGCTCTGACACACCGTCGAGTGTCGACATCGTCGGGTTCCCTCTCGTCGTCGGACAGGCACGGCCATCGCGCCGACCGAGAGTCTGTGGTTGCCTTGTCCGGGCAGCCAGCCACGGGCGCCGCGTACGCACGGCGTGCGTGTCACCGCTGGTCCTACCACTCGCAGGGTGTGGGACGGCCCCGGTACGGCCGGGAGAGCGCGGCCATACTGGTCGGCATGGACACTCCCGCGGAGCTTGGTGAATTCCTGCGCACACGACGTGCACGGCTGAAGCCCGAGGACGTCGGACTGGTCTCGTACGGGGCCCAGCGGCGGGTGCCTGGCCTCCGGCGCGAGGAGCTGGCACAGCTCGCCGGCGTGAGCGCGGCGTACTACGCGCGGCTGGAGCAGGGCCAGAGCGGCAACGCCTCCGAAGCGGTGCTCGACGCGCTCGCCCGTGCGCTCCGGCTGAGCGGCGACGAGCACTCCCATCTGCGGAATCTCGCCCGTCCCGGCCGCGCCAAGCGCCGTCCGCCGGACCGGGCGGTCCCTGTCCGGCCCGGCACCAAGCAGCTCATCGACGCCATGGACGGCGTGCCCGCGATCGTGCTGGACCGGCGCAGCGATGTGCTCGCCTGGAATCCTCTGGGCCATGCCCTGGTCGGCGGTCATCTCGACTTCGCCGCTCCCGAGCGGCACACCGAGCGTCCCAATCTCCAGCGGCTGCTCTTCCTCGATCCGCACACCCGCGAGCTGTATCCGCTCTGGGACGAGGAGGCCAAACGCGCGGTGTCCTCGCTGCGGCTGATGGCCGGGCGCTGTCCCGACGACCGCCGGCTGGCCGAGCTGGTCGGCGAACTGCTCATGAAGAGCCCGGAGTTCGCCGCCCTCTGGCAGCGCCATCCGGTACGGAACTGTGTGTCCGGCGTGAAGTCCCTCCACCATCCGCTGGTGGGACCGATGGAGCTTTCCTTCGAGACGCTGCGCATGCCGGACGAGTCCGGCCAGTGGGCGCTGATGTACAGCGCCGAGCGCGATTCCCCGGCCGAGGCCGGCCTGAGCCTGCTGCGTACGCTCGTCGAGGCGCATCCGCACCCGCACCCGCATCCGGCCGACGCCTCCGCGGGCATCGGTCCCGGTCAGGGCGACGGACAGGCCCCAGCCGTCGGCGAAGCCCGGACGGAGTCCAGGCCGCCGAGGTCGAGAGCGCGTACCTCGCTGCGGCCGGGAAGTCTGCCGAAGCACGTCGCCCGGCCGGATTCCGGAACAAACCCCCCTTGAACGGACCGTCTCCCGAGTGAAAGCCGCGCTGCCCAGCGAGTCGCGGGGCAGCGGGCGGGTTACGGCTCAGGCCGTGCCGAACGGTGGTTCCGACGCCTTCCGGCGCTGCATCGTGGTCAGGCGGATGACGAAGTACAGCGCTGCCGCTACCGCGGCGATGTCCAGAGTGTCCGCCAGCATCACCTGGAGGACCGCGTTCCGGATCTCGCCGAGAGTTTCTGCGTTCTCGTAGCGCTGTGCGACGTACCGGTTGAACAGGGTCGCGGTGACGAACAGGCCCCACCACAGGTTCACCGGCCAGAAGGAGACCTTGTACGGTTCACCGTCGGCGGGCAGCCGCGTGCTGGCGCCCCACATGCTGACGGCGATGCGGTAGGGCAGCCAGAAGTTCGCCAGCGGGATGAACCAGGACCCGATCGCCCAGCCCGGGCCCGTGCGGAACCGGTCCGGCCCGAGCACTCCCGCGACGCGGCGCACCGAGTGGAACCAGATGATGAAGACAATCCCGCAGACGAGGAATGTGATCCCCTGGAATTGGCCTGCCGTCCCGTACAGCGCGTCGGCATCGTCCAGCTCCAGCTGCGGGATGAAAGCGAAGCCACCGTCCCCGTCGGTCATCGCGTGGATCCTGACACCGGCATAGACGGCGAACAGGTCGCTCAGGGCAACGGCCGTCAGCATCGCCGACACTCCTGCCAGGAGGGCAAGTGGTGATCGGGGCATCCGGGCCGGCAGAGCGGAACGCGGGCGGAGATCGCTGGATGCAGACATGACAATGGTCCCCCACAGGCACGAAAAGGAAAGAAAACGCGCACAAGAACGCGCGTACGGACAGTACGTCAGCCACGGACAGTCCGTCCATGACAAAACCGCAGGTCCGGAAGGCCAAGAACGCGCGGGACCGAAGGGCGGCCGACGTGTGCCCCTTGACTATTCGACTCCCTGAACGAAAAGTGGCTACTACATCGAGATGAGAGGAATGCCCTATTTCTACGGTCGGCACGCTCAGTAAGGCGGCTGTGACCGCCCCGAAGCGGCTCTCCCAGCGGATGCGGGACCAGGGCCGGCCCTTCGAGGCGGCGCTCCTCACCCCGCTGCTGGTGATCGTCGTGGTCTCGGTGGTGGCGGCCCTCACGCCCCACCTCCAGTTCAACCGGTTGCTCGGGGCGGCACCGGCGCTGGCCGCGGCCATGTTCCCCGTGGTCGGCACGCTGGGCGTCGGAGCACTGGCCCTGGCGGCCGACACCGTCCTCGGTCTGACCGTCGAACACGATCTGAACCGGACACCCGGTTACTTCACCCTGCTCGCGATCACCGCCATCACCCTGGCCGCCGCCTACGCCAGCCGCGTACGGCAGAACCGAGAACGCACGCTCGCCCAGGTCTGCGCCGTGGCGGAGACCGCGCAGCGGGTGCTGCTGCGCCCGCTGCCGAATCATCTCGGGCAGGTCGACATCGAAGTGCTCTACCAGGCCGCCGCCGCGTACGCCCGGATCGGCGGCGACTTCTACGAGGCGGTACAGACGCGGTACGGAGTACGGCTGATCATCGGTGATGTACGCGGCAAGGGACTGCCGGCCGTCGAGGCGGCCTCGGTCGTCCTCAGCTCGTTCCGGGTGTTCGTCCAGGACACTCCGGACCTGCCGACTCTGGCCGGCCGGCTGGAGAGCAGCATCAACGGATACTGCGAAGCCGTGCCCAGCGAGGACGTACTGGAGCGTTTCGTCACCATCGTGCTCGTGGAGATTCCCGCCGAGGAGCCCGTCGCCCGCCTGGTCAACTGCGGACACCCGGCGCCGCTGCTGCTGCACGACGGCGAAGTGCGCGAGGTGGAGCCCAGTGCGCCGTCAGCGCCGATGAACATGGCTTCCCTGCTCGGCGATCACTATCGGGTGGACACGATCCCGTTCGCCGCCGACGACAGTCTGCTTCTCTACACCGACGGTGTCAGCGAGACCCGTGATCGCGCCGGGACCTTCTACCCTCTCGCCCAGCGTGTCCGACCCTGGGCCTCCGCCTCGCCGCGCAAACTCCTGGACCTCCTCCACCAGGACATACTCGCCTTTGTCTCGGGCATCCGTGACGACGACCTCGCGGCCCTCGTCGCCCACCGTGTCACCGCCACCCCGGCCGCCCGTTAGGCCACGGATAAGTCAACTCCACGTTTCCGTAGAAGAGTTAATGGGAACGATTGGTGTTTCTCAGGGGGAACAGGGGGCCCGGTCATGACTTCGGGGGATTCAGAAAGCCGTATTCCGGCCTATCCAGGCGTCGAGCGCTTTGTCGACGCGTTCGACAAGCTGGTGGTACAGCCGCGGCGCAGTCGCAGCAGGGTGCCGGTCGTTCTGCTCAATGAGCCCGACGGTGGCACCGCGGGACGCCGGATCGTCACGGGGCTGCGCTCGCGGATGCGCGGGCGCAGCGAGGTCCTCGCTCCGCACGCGTACATTCCGCGACTGCCGGACGGCACCGACCCGCCGCCGCTCGAACTCTTCGAGCATCTGACGCTCCAGCTCGCCGAGACCATGCCGCCCGGCACCGGTGAACTACGTCTGCACAGCTACCGGTTGCTCCGCTCCGTCGTCACCGCGCCCGCCATCGAAGGCCTCATGGAGCGCCGCCACGCCGAGCTGCGCAACCACTGCTACGCGGAGCACCGCAACTGGTCCCGTAGCGCCCAGACCCTGTGGTGGCTCGGCGGCCGTGACCAGGCCAGCGGCGGG
>NZ_FMDK01000889.1 GCF_900091995.1 Streptomyces sp. MnatMP-M17 | reverse complement strand
CGCCGGCCCCAGCCGTACCGGCGCCAGCACGGCGTCACCGGTGGCCAGCGCGGCTTCGAACAGGGCGAGGCCCTGCTCCACCGGTAGCGGCGGCACTCCGGAGCGTGCCATCCGGTCCGTGTCGGTCTCCGTCAGTGTGCCGGTCATCCCGCCCGACTGGTCCCATGGGCCCCAGGCCAGCGACACTCCGGGCAGACCTTCGGTACGCCTGCGCTCCATGAGGGCGTCCAGGAAGGCGTTGCCCGCCGCGTAGTTGCCCTGTCCCGCGTTGCCGAACGTGGCCGCCGCCGAGGAGAAGACCACAAAGGCCGTCAGATCGAGATCGCGTGTCAGTTCATGGAGGTGCCAGGCCGCGTCCGCCTTGGGCCGCAGCACACGGTCCAGCCGCTCCGGCGTGAGCGCGCCGACCACACCGTCGTCCAGGACGCCCGCCGCGTGGACCACGGCCGACACCCGATGCCCGGCCAGCAGCTCCGCGAGCGCGGCTCGGTCCGCCACATCGCAGGCCACGGCCGTGGCCTGGACTCCTCGCAGCTCAAGCTCCGCGAGGAGCTCTTCCGCGCCGTCGGCGGCCGGTCCGCGCCTGCTGACCAGCAGCAGCCGTCGTACGTCGTGCTCCGCCACCAGATGCCGGGCCAGTACCGCGCCAAGACCACCGGTACCGCCGGTGATCAGCACACTGCCGCCATCGGTGTCCCAGACGGGACGCGCGTCGCTCCCGGCCGCCGGCCGGCGCACCAGGCGCCCGGCGCGTACCTCACCGTCGCGGACCACGATCTGTGGTTCGTCCGTGTCCAGGGCCGCCAACGGAAGAGCCGTCGGCGGAAGGGCCGTCGCCTCCTCGTCGGGATCGAGGTCGATCAGACCGAAGCAGCCGGGATTCTCCGACTGCGCGGACCGTACGAGACCTCGCACCGAGGCCGCCGCCACATCGTGGCCGCCGACGGCGCCGCGTGTCACAAAGACGAACCGGGAGTCCGCGAAGCGCTCCTCGGCCAGTCGGGCCTGGATGCGGGCCAGGGCCTGGTGGGTGAGCGCGTGTACGGAGTCGGCGGTGTCGGCGCCCTGATCCCCTGCCACGGGGATCAGCACCACACCCATCGGCAGCACGTCCGCCGGCTCCTCGCCCGCCGGCAGCTCATCGAGGGTCCGGGCCTCGGCACCCACGGCACGCAGAGCCTCGGCCAGGCCCAGTGTGTCCGGGCCGAGCACCACCACCGTCCGCTCAGCCTGCTCCGTGGGCTCAGCCCACTCCGGTCGCACCGAAGCCGCACCGGAAGGAGCCGCCACCGGCGTCCAGTCGAGCCGGAACAGCGCGTCCCGTGTCAGTGCGTCGGTATCGCTCAGGCTCTCGGTGGACAGGGCCCGCAGCGCCAGTGACTCCACCGACGCGACGGGCGCGCCCGTGGTGTCGGCGACGGCGATCGACACCGTTCCGTCGTCCGTACGGGACAGCCTGACTCGTACGGCGGAGGCTCCGGACGCCTCCAGCGACACACCGCTCCAGGAGAACGGGACACCCAGCGGGACACCGCCCGCGCGGCCGTTCGCTTCGGCGGGCGAGCCGATGAACCAGGCCGCGTGGAGGCCGGCGTCCAGCAGTGCGGGATGCAGTCCGAACGCCTCCGCGTCGGCCCGGACGCCGTCCGGCAGGCTGAGCTCGGCGAAGATCTCGCCGTCGCGCCGCCAGGCGGCCCGTAGCCCCTGGAAGACCGGCCCGTAGACAAAACCGTCCTCGGCCCGAGCGTCGTAGAAACCGTCCAGCTCCACCGGTTCGGCGCCCACCGGCGGCCAGACCGTGGCGTCGAAGCCGAGGGCATCGAAGCCCGTGGCGTCGAGCCCGGAGAGGACCGCGGCCGTACGAGGGCCTGTGGCCAGTAGGCCCATGGCGTGCTGCGTCCAGGGCGCCTCGGTCCCGCCCTCGGGCCGCGAGTGGATCGTAACGGTACGTCGGCCGCTCTCGTCGGCCACTCCGACCCGTACCTGCGTCTGTGTGGCGCCGCGCTCCGGCAGCACCAGCGGCGCCGCGAGAGTCAGTTCGTCGACGCGGTCACTGCCGACCTCGTCACCGGCGCGGATCGCCAGTTCCAGCAGGGCCGTTCCCGGCACCAGAATCCGGCCCATGACCAGGTGGTCGGCCAGCCATGGATGAGTCCGCACCGAAAGGCGGCCGGTGAACAACACGCCTTCGTCTTCGGCCAGTTCGACCACGCCGTTGAGCAGCGGATGTCCGGCGGACATCAGGCCGACCGCGGCGGCGTCGGCGGCTCCGCGTGTGCCGTCGGGCCAGTAGGGCCGGTGCTCGAAGGCGTACGTGGGCAGCTCCACACGGGACGCGCCGCGCCCGGCGAAGTACCGGGCCCAGTCCACGGAGACACCGTGCACATGCAGTTGAGCCAGTGCGGTGACGGCGGACAGTTCCTCGGAGCGGTCCTTACGGAGCACCGGCACCGTGACCGTCCCGTCGGGCACCGACTCCCTCGCCATCGCGGAGAGCACTCCGTCGGGCCCCAACTCGACCAGTACGGTGGCACCTTGCTCGGCGAGAGTACGGACGCCATCGGCGAAGCGGACGGCCTCGCGGACATGCCGTACCCAGTAGTCGGGCGTGCACAGCTCCTCCGGGGACGCGAGCCCACCGGTCAGATTCGAGACCACGGGAACGGTGGGTTCCTGGAACGACACCGTCTCCGCCACGGCACGGAACTCATCGAGCATCGGCCGCATCAGCGGTGAGTGGAAGGCATGTGAGACCCGGAGCCCGGTCGTCTTCCGGCCGTCCCGCTCCAGCCGGGCCGCGATCTCTCGTACGACGTCCTCGTCGCCCGAAATCACCACCGAGGAGGGACCGTTGACCGCCGCGATCGACACCTGGGCCTGCGTTCCGTGCTCGGACAGCAGCGCAGTGATCTCCTCCTCGGTCGCCTGTACGGCGACCATCGCGCCACCGGCCGGCAGGGCCTGCATCAATGTTCCACGGGCCGCCACCAGTCGGCAGGCGCCCTCCAGCGAGAACACCCCGGCCACATGAGCGGCGGCGATCTCACCGATCGAATGCCCAGCTACGAAGTCGGGCCTGATGCCCCATGACTCCACCAGCCGGAACAGCGCCACCTCCACCGCGAACAACGCAGGCTGAGCAAAACCCGTCGCATTCAGCAGCTCGGCATCCTCACCCCAGATGACCTCCCTCAACGAGTCGCCCAACTCGCCGTCCAGCAACGCCAGTACGGAATCCAGCGCCTCCGCGAACACCGGGAACCGCCCGTACAACTCCCGCCCCATCCCGAGCCGCTGCGAACCCTGACCCGAGAACAGCACCGCCGTTCTGCCGCCGGTGACCGAGCCCGTGAAGGCCAGTGGATCCGGCTCGCCGACAGCCAGCGCCGCCAGTGCGCGCACCGTCCCAGCCGGCTCGTCGGCCATTACCACCGCGCCATGCTCGAACCTCGACCGGCCCGTGGCCAGCGAGAACCCGATGTCCACCGGCCGCAGTCCGGGCCTGGCCTGAATGTACGAGAGCAGCCGGGCCGCCTGGCCGCGCAGCGCCTCCGGTGTCTTGCCGGACAGCACCCAGGGCACCACACCGGACTCTTCCGACCTGATGGACGGCCCGGCTTCGGCACTGTCGAGCACCGAGCCCTGGGTCACCGTGGGCGACTGCTCAAGAATGACATGTGCGTTCGTCCCGCTGATACCGAAGGACGACACGCCCGCGCGCCGGACATGACCGGTCTCGGGCCACTCGGTGGGCGCGGTCAGCAGCTCCACCGCGCCCGACGACCAGTCGACATGTGACGACGGCTCGGTGACATGGAGCGTCGGCGGCAGCACACCATGGCGCATCGCCATGATCATCTTGATCACGCCTGCGGCACCTGCCGCCGCCTGGGTGTGACCGAGGTTGGACTTCACCGAGCCGAGCAGCAGCGGACGCTCCGCATCACGCTCACGACCGTATGTCGCGAGCAACGCCTGCGCCTCGATCGGATCGCCCAACGTGGTCCCGGTGCCGTGTGCCTCCACCGCGTCCACCTCGGCGGGTGAGAGTCCACCGCTGGCGAGCGCCTGGCGGATCACTCGCTGCTGCGAAGGGCCGTTGGGCGCGGTGAGACCGTTCGACGCACCGTCCTGGTTGACGGCGCTGCCCCGTACGACGGCGAGGATCTCATGGCCCTGGCGCCGGGCGTCCGACATGCGTTCCAGCAGAAGCATGCCGATGCCCTCGGACCAGCCGACACCGTCGGCCGACTCGGAGAAGGGCTTGGACCGGCCGTCTGGCGCGAGGCCCCGCTGCCGGGAGAACTCCACGAAGGTGTCGGGGATCGACATCACGGTGACACCGCCGGCCAGCGCCAGCGAGCATTCACCGCTCCGCAGCGCCTGGGCCGCGAGATGCATCGCGACGAGCGACGACGAGCACGCCGTGTCCACCGTCATCGCGGGGCCCTCGAAGCCGAAGGTGTAGGAGACCCGGCCCGAGGCGACGCTCAGCGCGCTGCCCTGGCCCTGGAAGCCTTCGTACTCCTTGCCGTTCAGTGTGGTGTTGTAGCCGCTGTACATCACACCGGCGAAGACACCGGTCCGGCTGTCGCGCAGCGAGTGCGGGTCGATAC
>NZ_FMDK01000059.1 GCF_900091995.1 Streptomyces sp. MnatMP-M17 | reverse complement strand
CCGCCGGGCCGCCGCCCGCCTCGAGCTGTACGCCCTCGACGTCCGCCGGCCGCCGGGTGGCTGTGCTGGGGCCTGGTGGTAGGGCTTTGTGGTCAGCGCCCCCGCTGGGGTAGTGCAGGGTCAGACGCGCCAGGAGCGGAGCTTGTCGGCGGCGCTGAAGACATCGTCCTTGACGGTGAGCAGGTCGGTGCAGAGTTCGATGAGTTCGCCGTAGGGGACGTCGATGCCTTCGCCGCTGGCGTGCATGTAGGCGATGGTGATCGCGCAGGCGTAGCGCACGTTCAGGGCGGGCAGTGGCCGCAGCGTCAGCAGGGTGTGCAGCAGCGCGGCGGCCCGCCAGGAAGCGTCGGAGTCGATGCCGAGGCGGGGCGGGTCGACGCGGTGCCGGGCGACGGCAGCCACCAGTGCCGAGAAATCAGTGATGACCGGTTGATCGGGTAGTGCTGTCTCGTGCTGCTGGAGCAGCCAGCGCACGTCGACATGGATCAGGGGCGGCATTACTCAGGCAGCCCTGCTCGCCGTGCTGGGTACCGGACCGTCATCGATGCCTGCTGCGGCGATGGCGTCAGCCAGATCGGGATCGGCGAAGACCTTCCTGAACATTTCGGCGCCTTCTCTGAGGGCTCGGTGATGGGCGATCGCGTCCCCCGTTGAAGCACGCACGAACGCCTTCATCGGCATGCCCCGCTCCTGGGCGATCGCCCTGAGCTCTTCGAGTTCCGCATCGGAGAATTCTACGTTGAGTGCTGGCATACGCACAGGCTACCGTCGAGGTACCAGTAACTCAATAACAGCACGTCAGGGCGCCTCTATCCCGGTACCGGGTGGGTCGTGGGCGGGGTCGGTGGCGCCCGGTGATTCACGGTGGGTCAACCCCCTGGCGGGGGACCCGGAATGATCTGAGGTGCAGGGCGGCCGAGGGGCTCCCGCTGGTATGGATCCACCCGAAGCTGAGGCGCGGCGGGAAGCCGGGGCCGACGGGTACAGCGGGGGCCGAGGCGGCGGGGCCGGGAGGGAGGCGGAGCCTCTGGTTCTGGTCCGGCGGGTTCTCCGTCGGGCCCGGGCGGTGTTGGGCAAGGCGTCGTGATCTACCTCGCCGACCACATTGATGCAGGCCGCCTGTACCCCCGCGTCCGCCCAGTGCTTGGCGAGCAGCGTCTCGGCCGCCACGCGGTCGCGCTCCTGATGGCTCGCCTCATTGCCGGCCGGCTCCACAATCCTGCCGTGGCGGCGGGAGAGCGGGGCGCTGTTCCGGGATGCCTCCTATGTCCGGGGTCAGTCGCTCCGACGATTCCTCGTCGGTTGCCGCTCTCTCCGCCCACGGGTCGGTACATCCTCGGCCCCAGGGGCCTCCGGTGTACCGACGGGGCCCGCAGGTAGTCGTGCGACCGCAGGCCGCTGGAGCCGTAGGCGAAAGTCGTGGCCGAGGTCGGGGCGGGCTGACGGAGGCACACGTGGCGGGTACTTCGTTGGCTGCGGGCGCGTCGTGGCGTGCTTTCGTCGGCTGAGGACGGATGGGTGGGCGAGGGATTTTGTCGCCCGGGTGTGAGGGGTACGGAAGCGAACGCACCAAGGGTGATGGCGAGCGGCGCTGCGCGCGGCTGGCCTCGGGGCACGGCGTGTGGGAAGGAACGCCGCAGGTAACAGCCTGGCTTGACTACTAGAGAGAGCGCAGGAGCTAAGGCGTCCTGACCTGCGAAAACGCGTCTTGGTACCAAGACCTGACGAACTGGCACCCAGATCTCACCGTCACGTACCCGGTTCTCAGGAGCAGGGCAGACAGCTCACGAAGACCTGGTGCCCATGCCTTGAGAACCGTGACCACTGCTGGAGGATCTGGCCACATTGATGTCACGTTCATCAGTGGGTGCTGCTCCAGCCGGGTGACCGGAGTGATGGATCGATGCCAGGTCGAGTGACACGCCCTGGAGGCGGAGTTCATGGACTCCGTGCTCATGTACGTTAGGTTCATCTGGTCGGTCTGACGGCCGCCGTTCATCTACGTTGAGTCAATGCCCAGGCACGGAGGGCCCGTTGGGAGCAGTACGCAGACTCGTCGACGCCGACACGGGCGAATCCATCCCGTATGCGCCCTATGCCTTTTCTGGCGAGCACATCCAGGTCGACAAGGCGAGAGTCGCAGCGATCACCGAGAGCAGGGAATTCACCCCGAGCCAGAAGTACCTGGTGCTGTGGTGGATCGGCGTCTCTCCCCAGGGCATGGCACCTTTGAGGGCGACCGGTGCGGACATTGCCAAGAAAGTCGGCATGACGGCCGACGCGGTCGGCAAGATCAACCGGAAGCTGCTCAAGCTGCGCATTCTGGTCGAGCGCGGGCGGATCGGTAACTACAGGCTCTACCGGATCAGCCCGTACATTGCCTTTCACGGGACTGGGATCGAGCAACGGGAAGCGATCAAGACGTGCAACCCGCCGGATATCCCCGGCTTCGACAACAAAACCCCTCTGTGGTGGGAGGCCCAGTGAACAACGACGACAAGCGGAAGCTCCTGGACCTCCTCCAGCGCACCGCCGGCATGACCGCCAACCAGCGCCTGGTCGTCATGCTCTACGCGATGCACCCCACCGACCGCGCCGGCGCGGTCATCGAGACCGGCGCCAACCTCGCGAAACTCGTCGGCATGTCTCCGACCGTGTTCTCCCGCACCCGCCGCCAGGTCGTGGAGGCCGGATGGCTCGACGAGTCCGAGCGGCTCGCGCACATCAGCTACTACCGGCTCAGTGCGAAGAGCACCGGCGAGGACGTTGTCGTACCCCTGCGCCGCGCGACCTGAACGCTCCAGAACCAGAGCTCATGTACGTGAGGTCAATGAGTACCGATGTGGAGATCGGTACTCATTGACCTCACGTACATGAGCTGCCCGCGCCCTCGTCATCAGCCGGCGGCCGAGCTTCCCGCCACGCTCGCCCGGCTGGG
>NZ_FMDK01000089.1 GCF_900091995.1 Streptomyces sp. MnatMP-M17 | reverse complement strand
TCGGGCAGGTCGCCGACGAGCGGCAGCGGGCGGCTCGCGGCGAAGGCGGGCAGGAAGCGGTCCCAGTCGATGTCGGCGATCGCGAGGGCGGTGTCGTCGTGCCCGACCGCCCGGAGCAGCGCGCGTACGGCCGGTTCCGGTGCGAGCGGCTCGAATCCGCCGCGCCGTACGCGGCTCACGATCCCGGTGGCGTCGGCGGCCATGCCGGATCCGGCCCAAGGGCCCCAGGCGACGGAGAGTGCGGTGAGGCCATGGGCCCGCCGGTACTCGGCGAGCGCGTCCAGATAGGCGTTGGCGGCGGCGTAGTTGCCCTGTCCCGCCGCGCCGATGACACCGGCGGTCGAGGAGAAGAGTACGAACGCCGAGAGATCCAGCTCGGCGGTCAGCTCATGGAGATGGTGTGCCGGGACCACCTTGGAGCGCAGGACGGCGATGAAGCCGTCCGGAGTGAGCGCGTCCACGGTGGTGTCCTCGACCACTCCGGCCGTATGGATCACCGCGGTGAGCGGCGCGTCCTCGGGCACGGCGGCGAGCAGGGCGGCCAGCGCGTCGCGGTCGGAGACATCGCAGGCGGCGATGGTGACACGGGCGCCCAGCTCCTCCAGTTCGGTGCGGAGTGCTGCGGCGCTGGGAGCGTTCTCCCCGCGCCGGCCGGCGAGCAGCAGATGCCGGGCGCCCTCGCGGGCGAGCCCGCGGGCCACATGTCCGGCGAGTGCGCCGGTGCCACCGGTGATCAGAACGGTGCCCGCCTGGTCGAACGGGCGCCGCTGGTCCGCTGCTTCGGCCGCTCCGGCAGGGCTGTGGGCGAGGCGCCGTACGAAGACGCCGGAAGCGCGTACGGCCGTCTCGCTCTCGCCGTCCGTACCGGCCAGGACGCTCCTGAAGCGGCGGGCGGCATGGGCGTCGAGCTGCTCGGGCAGATCGACGCAGCCGCCCCAGCGGCCGGGCTGTTCCAGGGCGACGGCGCGGCCGAGTCCCCAGACGGCGGCCTGGTCGAGGCTGATCACATGCTCCGAGCGGCCGACCGACACTGCGCCACGGGTGACGGTCCACAGCGGCGCGTCGATCCCGGCGTCGCCGAGCGCCTGTACGGCGACGGTGGTCAGCGTGAGGGCGGCGGGCACCTCCGGGCGGGCCTCACCGTCGCGGCCCACGAGCGCGAGCAGGGACAGTGCGCCGGTGAACTCGCCTTCCTCGGCTCGCAGTTCGGTCAGCCGGGCGGCCAGTTGGGCCCGGTCGGTCCCGGTGACTTCGACCAGGACTGTCTCCGTACCGAGGGCGGCGACAACCTCCGCGGACCACGCGGTGTCCTCCGTACGGGCCGGTGCCAGGACGAGCCAGCGTCCGAAGAGGGCGGCCGGTGCGGTGGAGCCGGTCCGCGGTTTCCAGACGACCTTGTAGCGCCAGGCGTCCACGGCGGACTGCTCGCCACGGCGGCGGCGCCATGCACTGAGGGCCGGGACCATCGCGGTGACGGTGTCGTCGTCCAGCCCGAGCGAGGCCGCGAGCGCCGTCACATCGTCGCGCTCGACGGCCGACCAGAACTCGGCGTCCACGGCACCGGCGGCGCTCTCCGCTCCCACGGCCGCGCCGGCCGGTGCCTCGGGCCAGTAGCGCTCGCGCTGGAAGGCATAGGTGGGCAGGGCGATCCGGCGCGCTCCGCTGTCCGCGAAGTACGCGCGCCAGTCCATGTCCACACCGTTGACCTGCGCGCCCGCCAGCGCGGTGACGAGCGCCCGTACCTCCGGGCGGTTGCCGCGCAGAAGCGGCAGCAGGACCGTACGGGGCTCCTCGGCGAGGCTCTCCCGTGCCATGCCGCAGAGCACTCCGTCGGGACCGAGTTCCAGGAAGGTCCGTACGCCGCCCTGGGCCGAGAGCCAGCCGATCCCGTCGGCGAAGCGGACGGTGTCCCGGACATGGCGGACCCAGTACTCCGGTGAGCACACCTGGTCGTCGGTGGCGAGCGTGCCGGTCACATGGGAGACGAGCGGGATGACGGGCGGACGGTAGGTGAGGCTTCGCGCGATCCGGGCGAAGTCGTCCAGCATCGGGTCCATCAGCGGGGAGTGGAAGGCATGGCTCACCCGCAGCCGCCTGGTCTTGCGTCCCTGGGCCTCGAAGGACGCGGCGAGGGCGAGGACGGCGTCCTCCGCCCCGGCGACGACCACCGAGGAGGGCCCGTTGACGGCCGCGACAGAGATCTGGTCGCCGATTTCCGCCGGCAGCGGCAGGACCTCGTCCTCGGCGGCCTGGAGGGAGACCATCGCGCCGCCCTCGGGCAGCGCCTGCATCAGCCGGCCGCGCGCGGCCACCAGGGCGCACGCGTCCGGCAGGGAGAGCACGCCCGCGGCGTGCGCGGCTGCGAGTTCACCGATGGAGTGCCCGGCCAGATAGTCGGGTGTGATGCCCCAGGACTCGGCGAGCCGGAACAGCGCGACCTCCACGGCGAACAGCGCGGGCTGCGCGTACCCGGTCCGGTCGAGCAGCGCGGCCTCCGCCGAGCCCTCGGCGGCGAACAGGATCTCGCGCAACGGCCGGTCCAGTTCGCCGTCCAGATGGGCCAGTACGGCGTCGAGCGCGTCGGCGAACGCCGGGAAACGCTCGTAGAGTTCGCGTCCCATGCCGGCGCGCTGGCTGCCCTGTCCGGTGAACAGGAACGCCGTACGGCCACGGCCCGGGCCGACGCCCTGCACCACGCCCGGTCCCGGCAGTCCGTCGCGCAGGGCCAGCAGACCGCGCAGCAGTTCGTCGGGCTCCCGCGCCACGACGGCGGCACGGCGCTCCAGGCTCGCCCGCGAGGTGGCCAGGGAGAAGGCGAGATCGGTGAGCCCGGTCCCGGGCCGCTCCTCCACCAGGGCGAGCAGCCGGCCCGCCTGGGCGCGCAGCGCCGCCTCGCTCCGCGCCGAGATCAGTACGGGCACGGCGTCCGGCGCAGCGCCCGGCGCGGGTTCGCGGTCGTCGGCGGGCTCCTCGGCAGGCTCTGCGGCAGGGGCC
>NZ_FMDK01000322.1 GCF_900091995.1 Streptomyces sp. MnatMP-M17 | reverse complement strand
CAGCGGCTGCTCGGCGGTGCGCACCACGATCCGCACGGGCTGCTCGGCGCGCACCCGGTGAAGGACGGTGTGCTCTTCCGGACGCTGCGGCCGTACGCCCGCGCCGTGACCGTCGTCGCGGAGGAGCCTGCCGTACGGGCCGAGCTGAACGACGACGGCGACGGCTTCTTCTCCGGAGTCCTGCCGCTGCGCGCCGTGCCGGAGTACACACTGCTCGTCCGGTACAGCGATGCCGCGGAGCAGCCCGACGAGCTGGAGGTCCAGGATCCGTACCGCTTCCTGCCCGCGCTCGGCGAACTCGATCTGCATCTGATCGGCGAGGGCCGGCACGAGGAGCTGTGGCGGGCGCTCGGCGCGCGGCCCATGGTCCACCAGGGCGTGACCGGCACGCGCTTCACCGTCTGGGCGCCCAATGCACAAGGCGTACGGATCTCCGGTGACTTCAACTACTGGGACGGCACGGCCCTGCCGATGCGCTCGCTCGGCTCCACCGGAGTGTGGGAGCTGTTCGTGCCCGGGATCGGCGACGGCGCGCTCTACAAGTTCGACATCACACGTCCCGACGGTTCGCACACACTGCGCGCCGACCCGATGGCACGGCGTACGGAGGTGCCGCCCGCGACCGCGTCCGTCGTCACCGAGTCGCACCATGTGTGGCGCGACGAGGAGTGGCTCGCACACCGTGCCGACCGCCCGGTGCACGAGGCCCCGTTCTCGGTCTACGAGGTCCATCTCGCTTCCTGGCGACCAGGTCTGACGTACCGTCAGCTCGCCGCGCAGCTCCCGGCCTATGTCAAGGACCTCGGCTTCACCCATGTCGAGCTGATGCCCGTCGCCGAGCATCCCTTCGGCGGCTCCTGGGGCTATCAGGTCACCGGCTTCTACGCGCCGACGTCCCGTATGGGCACACCGGACGACTTCCGGTACCTGGTCGACGCGCTGCACCGCGCGGGCATCGGTGTGATCGTCGACTGGGTGCCCGCGCACTTCCCGAAGGACGACTGGGCGCTGGCGCAGTTCGACGGCCGGCCGCTGTACGAGCACCCGGATCCGCGCCGGGCCGAGCATCCCGACTGGGGCACGCTGGAGTTCGACTACGGCCGCACGGAGGTCCGTAACTTCCTGGTCGCCAACGCCGTGTACTGGTGCGAGGAGTTCCATGTCGACGGACTGCGTGTCGACGCGGTGGCCTCGATGCTCTATCTCGACTACTCGCGCGAGGAGGGCCAGTGGTCCCCGAACGAGCGCGGCGGCCGGGAGAATCTGGACGCCGTGGCCTTCCTCCAGGAGATGAACGCCACCGTCTACCGCCGCTGTCCCGGAGTGGTGACCATCGCCGAGGAGTCCACCGCCTGGAACGGTGTCACCCGCGCCACGCACCATGTGGGCCCCGACGGCTTCGGCGGTCTCGGCTTCGGGCTGAAGTGGAACATGGGCTGGATGCACGACTCGCTGGACTATGTCTCCAAGGAGCCCGTCCACCGCAAGTACCACCACGGTGAGATGACCTTCTCCATGGTGTACGCGTACAGCGAGAACTATGTCCTGCCGATCTCGCACGACGAGGTCGTGCACGGCAAGCGCGCGCTGGTCTCCAAGATGCCCGGCGACTGGTGGCAGCAACGCGCCGACGAACGCGCCTATTTGGGCTTCATGTGGGCCCATCCCGGCAAGCAACTCCTCTTCATGGGACAGGAGTTCGCGCAGGGCGCGGAGTGGTCGGAGAGCCATGGCCCGGACTGGTGGGTGCTGGATCCGTCGTACGAGGCGGAGGCCGACCACCGTGGCGTACGCGATCTGGTGCGCGATCTGAACAAGGTGTACGGCGCGACACCCGCGCTCTGGCAGCGCGACACCGTGCCCGAGGGCTTCTCGTGGGTGGACGGCGACGCGGCCGACGACAATGTCTTCGCCTTCCTCCGTTTCGACGCGGACGGCTCGCCGCTGCTGGCGGTCTCGCACTTCTCGCCCGTGGTGCGCCGGCAGTACCGGCTCGGTGTCCCGGAGGAGTTCACGGCCTGGACCGAGGTGCTCAACACGGACGCGGCGCGCTACGGCGGCAGTGATGTGCTCAATCCGGAGCCGCTGAAGCCCGAGTCGGTGACCGCGCACGGCCGTCCGGCCAGCATCCAGCTCACGCTGCCTCCGCTGGCGACGGTCTGGCTGCGGCCCGTGTGACGGACGTCCGATCCGGTGCCGTGTCTCCGGTGCCGTGCCCTCGCCCTCGCCGGAACGGTTCCGGCGAGGGCGACACCGTACGGATCAGGCACGACCGATCAGGTGCGTACGATTCCCAGCCGCTGGGTCGCCCTGGTCAGCGCCACATACAGATCGTTGGTGCCGCGCGGCGAGGCCTTCAGGATGCCGTCCGGATCGACGACGATCACCGTGTCGAATTCGAGGCCCTTCGCCTGACGGGCGCTGAGCAGGACCACGGGCCGGGTGAGATCGGGCGCGGTTCCCCAAGAGGCGTGCGGGAGTTCGGCGGCGAGGGCCGGGAGCAGCGTGGCCGGCGCGAGCACCGCGATACGGCCCTCCTCCGGATGCGCGAGCTCCGGCGCGTCCGTCAGCGCGGCGGCCGTACGGACCAGGTCCGCCGGTGCCACGGTGCGTACGAGCGGAGCGCGGCCGGTCGACCGTACCGACTTCGGCGGCTCGAAGAGCGGATCGGCCGTCCGCCGTACCTCGGCCGCGACCTCCATGATCTCCACGGGCGTACGGTAGTTGACGCCGAGCCGCGCCAGTCTCCAGCGCTCGCCCACATACGGCGCGAGGATCTGCCGCCAGGAGTCGCAGCCCGCCGCGTCGCCGGTCTGGGCCGGATCGCCGACCAGCGTCAGGGAGCGGCTCGGGCAGCGGCGCATCAGCAACCGCCAGGCCATGGCGGAGAGTTCCTGGGCCTCGTCCACGACGATATGGCCGAAGGCCCAGGTGCGGTCGGCGGCGGCCCGCTCGGCGGCGCTGCGGTGGTCGGCCGCCTCCTGGCGGTCCGCGAAGCGCTCGGCGTCGATGATGTCGTGCGCGGCGAGCACCTCGGACTCCTGGTCCTCGAACTCATAGGTCTTCGAGCCCTCCGAGAGATCGAGGACGCCCTGCGCATAGGCGATCCGGTCCTGGCGTTCGGCCTCGGCGGCGGCGCGGGCGGCGCTGTCGTCCGCGCCGAGGAGCTCGGCGGCCTCGTCCAGCAGCGGTACGTCGGCCGGAGTCCAAGGGCCGTCGGTCCCGCTCCCGGTCCCGCTCTCGGGCCTGCGGATCAGCTCGGCGTCGCCGTCCGGCAGCCTGGTGGGATCGGCGAGGAAGTCGGCGATCAGCCGCTGCGGAGTGAGGAGCGGCCAGAGTTCCTCGATCGCCGCGTGCACCTCACGGCTGGTGGCGATCTCCTTGCCGAGCTGGGCGATGTCGTCGGCGCCGAGCAGATTGCCGTCGTCGAGCGGATCGGCGCCGATCCGCTCCGCGAGCTGATTGGTGAGGGCGTCGATGACATGGAAGGCGAAGTGCGGACGGGCCAGATTGTGCGGAAGGCCGGTCTCGCGGGCGTGCCAGCGCGCGTCCTCGGCCATCGCCCGGTCCAGGAGGAGCGTGCCGTAGCCGTCATGGGCGATCTCGGTGGCACGGTGCGGCACGGTCTGCCGGTCGCGTACGACACCGGCCAGCACCTCGGCCATCGCCGCCCGGCCCTTGATCTCGGCCGCCGCCGGAGTGTCCGTACCGGTGGCCCGTACACCGGGAAACAGCTCGGCGGTGGTCGCCAGCAGCACTCCGGTCTCACCGAGCGAGGGCAGCACCTCTCCGATATAGCCCAGGAAGGCCGGGTTGGGACCAACGATCAGCACGGCGCGGCGGGCGAGCTGCTCCCGGTGCGCGTAGAGCAGATACGCCGCCCGGTGCAGCGCGACCGCGGTCTTGCCGGTACCGGGACCGCCCTCGACGACCAGTACACCGCGGTGCGGTGCGCGGATGATGCGGTCCTGCTCGGCCTGGATGGTCTGGACGATGTCGCTCATCCGGCCCGTACGGGCGGAGTTGAGCGCGGAGAGCAGCACGGCGTCGCCGTCCGGATCCTCGTAACCGGTGCGGGTGGTGTCGGTGAGATCCATGATCTCGTCGTGCAGCGCGGTGACACGGCGGCCCTGGGTGGTGATGTGCCGGCGCCGGCGCAGGCCCATGGGCGAATAGCCGGTGGCGAGATAGAAGGGCCGTGCCACGGGAGCGCGCCAGTCGATCAGCAGCGGAGTGTGCTCCTCGTCGTCGGCGCGCATTCCGATACGGCCGATGTGATGGGTGGCGCCGGTGCCGGCGGTTTCGGCGATGCCGGCGGTTTCGGCGGTGCCGGACTCGTCCTGGAGGTCGATCCGTCCGAAACAGAGGCCCGTCTCGACGGCGTTCAGCGAGGAGAGCCGGTCGGACTGTTCCGCGACGCTGATGTCCCGCTCCACCCGCGCCTGCCGCACCGTGGTGACCTGGCCGATCGACGCCTCCACGGCGCCCTCGGCCTGCTCCCTGAGCGCGTCGAGCCGCTCGTAGAGAACAGAGATGAATTGCTGCTCATTTCGCAATTCGTCATTGGATTCCCTGGTTGACAATTCGACCCCTGTCCGATACGCTGCACTTCATTGAGTAGCCCGCAGCCTGGATCCTCAACAACGCCTGTATTCCCAACAACAACGAGTGACGAAATCAGGACACGGAAACACTCAATATACGCAGGCGAATACCCCGGCCGTCAATTCGGACCGGGGATTTTTTCTGGGCACCGTCGGACGGATCCCTGGGCGGGCGCGGCGTCGCGCCGTCCGGGCCCGGGCAACGCGGGCCGGACGGCGCAACGCCGAAGCACATGCTCACAGCCGGATCGGCTGCGGACTACTCAGCGCACCTGCGGACTCAGCAGACCTGGAGGCCGTCGGCCTTGTCGTTGTTGGCGCTGCCCACGTTCGAGCTGGACGAGGGAGCCGTGGAGGTCCACAGGAGCACCCAGGCGTTGACGCCGTTCCAGTTGTAGACGTGCGTCTTGGTCCCCGTCGACTGGTTGTTGTGCCAGGAGGTGGTCTGGTCGTTGAAGCCCCAGTCGGCGAGGTTGACGAAGTCGCAGTCGGACCAGGTCAGACGGCGGCCGTCGAAGTTGGCGTGCTCGTACAGACAGGTCCACAGACGGGTGCAGTTCGGTGTTCCTGTCGGCGCGAACGCCTCACCGACGGCGCGCGCCTTCTTCTCACCGGGCAGCGGGAAGGTCATCACCGTCCTGCCGCCGCGCCAGGAGATCTCGTTGACGCCGGTCTGCTTGCCGCCGGGTGCGATGGAGAGCTGAGCGTCTATCTGCCGCTGGAGGCCGGCGGCCTCGGCTCTGTCGAGGCCCGCCTGTGCGGCTTGCGCCGCGATGGTCGACGGGAGTGAGCCGGCTGCGGAGGTCGCGGAGGTCGGGCCCGCCAGGCCCATGACCGCCATCGCGGCTGCTGTCAGGGTGACGGACCACTTCGTGATTCTGCGCACGAGAGCCTCAATTCATCGGTACGGAAGTTTCGGCCGAAGAGCATTGGTATGTCCGACCCGACATTGCCAGTTGGTGCATCTGGTGGCCATGATGTTTCGGCACACCTCAAAGACGCTGGTCAGCCGAGAGGAATCGCGTGCTCCGTATTCATTTCACCGATGCCGACCTGGCCCGTACACGAATTGCCGCCTCCGCCGATCCCTTGTGGGAGATCGTGAGCAGCCTGCACCGCTTCCAGACGCGGAAAGGCCGATGGGCATACACCGACTGGTACCACAGCGCCTGTTCGCGTATCCGGGAGCGTGGCCTGGAGAAGACGGTGCGCTCCCTGCTGATACCGGTCGCGCCCAGAGCCGCTTACTATCCCGACTTCCTCACGCCGGCCGAGGGATCCGACGGTCTGAAGGCCGGACTGGCGGCCATCCTGGGCACATCGGGGGAACGAGTCCGGCGCGAAGTGCAGGTCATGGCCCGGGTCAGCGGAGCACCCGCGTGGACATCACAACTCGCCGAGACGGAGATGCGCGAGGAACTGGTTAAGGCGCTGCGGAGTTACCACGAGGCCGTCATAGCCCCGCACAGCGATCGCATTCAGGCGCATGTGGACGCGGAACGTTCGTTACGGACGCGTCCTTTGATGGACCACGGCACGGACGGGCTGCTGCGAAGCCTGCGGCCGACGATGGAGTGGAATCCACCGGTCCTGCATATACAGTGCGCGGGCTGGGAGCGGGACCTTTATCTGGAGGGACGCGGGCTGCTGCTTGTGCCGTCGTACTTCTGCTGGCATCAGCCCGTCGCTCTGGCGGACCACGAACTGTCTCCCGTGGTCGTCTATCCCATTCTGCGTCAAGCGCTCGCGCGCAGAAGGACGTCCGACGCCCACCGGCCCTCCGCATTGGAAACCTTGATTGGGCAGAGGCGCGCCGCCGTTCTCCGGGCCACCGGGACGGGCGCGACCACCGGCGGTCTCGCGCGTGCCGCGGGCATCTCCGTATCCGCGGCCAGCCAGCACACCAGGGCACTGCGCGACGCCGGTCTGATCACCAGCCGGCGCGTGGCCAACTCCGTCCTCCACACGCTCACTCCGCTCGGTGCGACGCTCATCAGCCCGCCCTCCGCCGGGGAGCCCTCCGTAGGTGAACAGCGGCCGGCGGGCGCCTGACTCCCCCGGCGCCTGCACGCCGGCTCATTCTTCGCGTCGGACCACGTCCTCCAGCTCCTGCAACAGCTTGCGCTTCGGGCGGGCGCCGACCATCGACTTCACCGGCTCGCCGCCGCAGAAGAGGATGAGCGTCGGCATCGCGAGGACGCCGTAGCGCGCGGTGGTCTGCGGATTGGTGTCCACATCGATCTGTACGACCTTGATACGGTCGGCCTCCTCCTCCGCCACGGCGCTCAGGACCGGCGCGAGCTGGCGGCACGGAGGGCACCAGTCGGCGGTGAACTCCACCAGGACCGGCAGGGCGGCCGTCAGTACCTCGTCGTCGAAGTCGGCGTCCGTGACGGAATCGACGCCTGCTGCCTTGATCATTTCGGGTCTCCTTGGTGAGCGGGACTGTGCTGTGCGGGGTCTTGCCGTGCGGGCTCTTGCTGTACGGGGGCCGTCAGCTCACACGCAGGCGGTGGCGCCACCGCCTGCGTGGCTTCGGCCTGGGTGAGCTGTGCGCCGACCTGGGAGCGGACCGACCGGAGCTGATCGATCAGAGCGTCCAGTTCCGTGAGCTTGCGCCGGTACACGGCGAGCGAGGCGGGACATACGTCTCCGGCCGGATGCCCGGCGCGCAGACACTCGACGAACGGCCGTGTCTCCTCAAGATCGAAGCCGAAGTCCTGAAGCGTCCTGATCTGCCGGAGGAGCCGCAGATCGCTCTCGTCGTACGTGCGGTATCCGTTGACCGCGCGCCGTGCGGGCAGAAGCCCGCGGGACTCGTAGTACCGCAGAGTCCGGGCGGTCGTCCCGGCCCGCTCCGCCAGCTCGCCGATGCGCATGTCTTCGACCGTAATCCTTGACGCCGACGTCAAGGCAAGCGGCCGGAGCGGCCGGCGCCCTTGAGCTATTGACGGCTCAGCCGGCAGGTCGTACAAGACGTACTGAGAGCGCTCTCAGATGCGCTCTCAGATCCATCGGTCCCCATCGATCCCATCGGTCCGTCGATCCCATCGGATCCTCCTCGGACCGGATTTTCCTCGGCACCATCCTCACCGGAGGTGTTTCCTTGAGAACGAGCCGCATCAGACGCACACCGCGTACCCGGCGTACTCCACGCACTCCCTTCCTCGCCGCGGCCCTCGCCCTGGCCGTCGCGCTGGCGGGCTTCATCGGGCTGACCGGCGCGGGCAGCGCGCAGGGCGCCATTCCGCCCGCTCCCGGCTGGAACCTTCAGTGGAGCGACGACTTCAACGGCGCCGGCGGCAGCCTGCCCTCCGCCGCCAACTGGCAGATCGACACCGGTCACGGCTATCCCGGCGGGCCCGGCAACTGGGGCACCGGCGAGATCCAGAACTACACCGCGAGCCCGGACAATCTGAGCCTCGACGGCAGCGGCAATCTCCGTATCACTCCGCTCAGGGACGGCGGCGGCAACTGGACCTCGGCCCGGATCGAGACCCGGCGCGCCGACTTCAAGGCTCCGGCGGGCGGCACCCTCCGTATCGAGGGCCGTATCCAGATGCCGAACGTCACCGGGGCCGCGGCTGCCGGCTACTGGCCCGCCTTCTGGGCGCTCGGTTCGCCGTACCGCGGCAGCTACTGGAACTGGCCGGGCATCGGCGAGTTCGACATCATGGAGAACGTCAACGGCATCAATTCCGTCTGGGGTGTGCTGCACTGCGGAGTCAGCCCGGGCGGTCCCTGCAACGAGACCACCGGTCTCGGCGCCAACCGTGCCTGCCCAGGCGCCAGTTGCCAGTCCGCCTTCCACACCTACCGCTTCGAGTGGGACCGCTCGGTCGCCCCCAACGAGCTGCGCTGGTACGTGGACGACCAGCTCTTCCACAGCGTGCGGCAGGACCGTGTCGACGCGGGCACCTGGGCCAATATGACGGACCACGCCGGATACTTCCTGCTGCTCAACGTGGCGATCGGCGGCGCGTTCCCGGACGCGCTCGGCGGCCCGACGCCGACGGCGGCGACCGTTCCGGGCCGTCCCATGCTGGTCGACTATGTGGCCGTCTGGACCCGCGGCGGCGGCTCGACACCGACGGATCCGCCCACCGACCCGCCGACCGATCCGCCGCCTTCGGGCTCCTCGACGCTGTACGCGCGCACGGGCGCGGGCCTCGGCGACTCCGCCGGCTCGGCCACCACGGCCACTCTCGCCACGGCGGGCGGCGCCAACTACGACGGCACACCGCACAATCCGCAGGTCTTCACCTCCGGCGGAATCACCCGGACGTACAACGGCGGCTCGACACAGTTCGACCTCTTCGTGGACTCGGGCGCGACGGTCGGCAACGGCCAGCAGATCAGGGTGAGTTACGACCGTACGGGCGACGGCACCTGGGACCGGACAGAGACGTATCTGTACTTCGCGACCGATCCCGTCCCGGGCTACGAGCACTACACCCAGGCGAGCGGCCTCAAGTCGTCCACCGGCACCCACGGCAATCTGGTCAACGGCAAGGTCCGTGTAGAGGTCTGGAACGCCATCGGCAACGGCACCAGCACACTCGGCATCGGCAACCAGTCGGTGATCCGGATCCCGTTCGGCTGATCCTCGGCGCCACCGGCCGGCTCGTACGGCTCATACGCCGGGACCGGCTCGTACGGACGTCTCCGTACGAGCCGGTC
>NZ_FMDK01000604.1 GCF_900091995.1 Streptomyces sp. MnatMP-M17 | reverse complement strand
TTGGGGGACGTTCAGGGCTGCCTGTAGGTCGATGGGATCGACGTCCGCGCCAGTGTCGATCGCGTTCACTACCCGGTCGAGTGCCAGGCGTGCCTGCTGGATGGCGCGCTGCTGGTCGAGAACTGCGTCGAGGTCGATGTCATCGGCGTTGGCGTCGGCCTGTGCTACGACGCGTCCAAGGTCGTCCTGAAGCTGCCGGAGGCTGAGCGTGGTGTTGAGGACTGCGGCGACATTGACGTCGGGGGCGCCGTTCTCGGCGATGGTGACGACGCGGGCAAGGTCTCGTTCGAGCTGTGGGAGCGCGCGGGTGGCGTTGACGATGAGATCGACTTCGGCCTCGGATGCCATGGTTCACCTCCCTCTGTCAGGCCATGCCGGGCATGTTGCGGGCGGCGGCAACCATGGCGTCGAAGTCTTCGCTGTCGTCCCACTCGTCCTCGAAACCGGCTGGGGGCGCGGCCAACTGCGAGTCGAACTTGAAGACGTCCTCTTCCTTGCTGTTGCGGGTCATGAGGGTGTGGACGGCTGCGCACCACTCGCCCAGCGACCGCGCCCACGGGTCGACCCCAGCAAGCAGGAGGTGTCCCAGGACGGCCGGCTGCGCGCCGAGGCTGAGTAGCCGGTACGACTCCCACCATGCGCGGCCCCCCGCCTGGGAGAGTGCGTCGTACGAGCCCTGCACTGCGGTCTCCAGAGCCAGGTCGCCCGCAGCGAGCCGCCCGATCAGCCACGCCCGGCCATCCTCGTCAGCCAGACGCATGAGGGCGAGCGATGGCCGCGAGTCGGCCACTGCGGTCAGCCAGTGGCCCGCTGCGCGGTACGGGACCGTGACCGGATGCCCCGCCACCTGCACGGTGACGGCGCTCCGGGAGATCGCGGCGAGGATGTCAGGCATCGCCCGTGCCGGAGAGCTGGGAGATGACGTTGACGAACTCGGCGAATTCGACGGCACCGACGAGGAGCTGCTCGTTCATCCACTTCCAGTTGGCCTCGCCAACGGCCGATCGGATGACCGTCCGGGTCGCGGACAGCACGGCTTCGTTGCCGTCGTCCTTGGCCAGCTGAATGGCGATGGCCTGTCCATCTGTGATGCGCCTCCCGCGCAAGGTCTTCCCGGCGAAGGTGAAATTCCGGGGCACTTCCACCCGATCGGGCTGAGGGACAGCGTGCGCGCTACTGGGGGTCTGCGAGGCGATGTCGAGCGTATCCATGTTGATCATCCCTGTCTGAAGCTGTATCCGCGTGCTGCGGCTGTCTCACGAAGCGCCTGGTCCAGGAAGGGCCTGGCGTGGGTTCCGGGGTGGTGGACGACCTTGGCGTATACGACCCGGCCGCCGACCACGAACCGCAGTGCCTGCGCCCGGCGCGGCCGGATAATGTGCGGCCCGGTCCCGTCGTTCACCCACGGCGCGTACTCCACATCCGAGCCGACCGTCACCATCGGGCGCAGCGTGTACGTACGGCGGAACTCCTGCCGCAGCGACGCCCGAAGCCGCCCCGTGTCAACCGGCGCCAAGATCCGTGCCCGGTTCAGGAGTTGCCTGCCCGCGGCCTCCAGCTCCCGCCGGTTCGCTCCCCGGATCGTCCGGTTCAGCGCCGCCCGATCCAGCCGTACTCTCGCCACCGCCCGCCACCACCTTTACGAGTCCCGCGTTGATCCAGCCCTGCGCGCGCCCGTCCAACTCGACGAGCCCGGCGTCCCCGGCGATGAGGCCGTTGAACGACGTCAACACCTCGATCCGTACCTGCGCAGTCTTCTTCCGAGCCGCCATGCGTCAGCACTCCGAGCAGTCGAGGATCACGGTCACGAGCTGAGTCCCCCACAGCGCGCCACCCTCCGGCCCATGCGGCTCCCACACCCCCGGCGTCACGCCGCCCAGCGCGTAGGTGTCCGACACGATCGGCTCGAAGCAGCACGACGCTCGGCGCATCGCTGCGGCGTCCGCGTCCATCAGCAGCGCCGCCGCCGTCCAGTCGTCACATGACGGGCCCGACGCCGTCGTGCCGTACGGAAGGCAGCGCACGACCGCCATCTCCAGATCGACCGCCCACGCCGAATGCCCGCACGCCGTCGGCATGTCGTCTGCGGACTGCTCCTGTATGGCCAGCCGGACCGGCCTCACCTGCGTCACGCGCACCCACGCCAGGCCACACGCCTCGTTCTCCGCAGTGCCTGCCGAGATGGGGATCGTCTCGCCCGCGCGCAGGCACACCTTCTCCGCGGGGATCGGCGCTGGACCCGCGTCCAGTTCGGCGTGGAAGCAGATGAGGAGCTGCTGCGCGAGGTCTCCGGGAAAGGCCATCAGACGTACCTCACCGGTGTGACGTCGGGCGAGTGAACGCGGGAGCGCTGGCGTTTGCTGGTGGGGTTGACGGAGCGGATCCACAGGTCGACGTTGGCGATGCCGGTCAGTCCGTCTCCGGTGATGGCCTGGGGGTCGACGACCTGAACGTTGATGCCCTGGCGGGAGAGGGACTGAAGCTGCTGCGGCAGGGCGCACGAGGCGTCACCGCTGCATGCCTTCGCGAACTCACAGGCCAGTTCCCCGGCCGCGATGGCGCCCGCAGGGGGGAGCGGCAGCCCGGGGCTGAGCGTGACCGCGAACGAACCCGCCTCGGTTATGCCGACGTTCATGTCCTGGCAGTCGGGCCAGCACTCGCCATCCGTCCGTACAAGGAGATGCCCGTTGTCGAGCCGGTACGCCGACGGATCAAGGACGATGCCGTCGACACGGACCTCCGTGACCGTGGCTGGCCCCGGGATGGGGACCTCGCAGCGGGCGCGGCAGGAGCATCCGCCTTTGCCGCACAGGCAGTTGCGCCATGCCCCGGCGCCATCGATGTACGGCAGCATCCACGGCATGCCTGAGCCGGACGCGCCGGGCCAGCCGACGGGCCATGTCATGTAGCCGCCGTAGCCCTGGCATTTGGGGCCGCAGGGGCGCACAGTGACCGGGCACTGGCCGAACTGGTGGCCGGTAAGGCTGTCGAGGATGCCCATGGCCCACGCGGTGGCAGCAGCCTGTACCGCAGGGCTGTAGTCCGCCCAGCCGGGGCAGCAGGACGTGTCCAGCGTCCAGTCGCATGCGGGCATTCGGCGCTCCTTGCGCGGGTGTCCGGGCCTGCCGCCTGGGGGAGGTAGCGGCAGGCCCGGGGCGGGTCAGGCAGCCAGCGCGATCGCGCCGCAGGCCGGGGTGGGCGGGGCGACGGTGGTGACCTCGAAATGCTGGTGCACCGAGGGACCGATCGCGGTCTCCAGCGGGCCCTCCGGGAACGGGGTCACGGCGGACTTGATGACGTCGTACGGGCCGACTCCCCAGCCGGAGCCGGTGCTGGTACGTGCCGTCAGGGTGAGGGTGAGCGCGGCGTTCGCGATGCTGGCCTCGCCGATCCGGGCCTGGACGACGAACGGCCACAGCCAGTACCCGTATTCGAGGCCACCCGCTCCGCAGGACTGGCCGGTCTTCCCGGACCACACCTCCACCGCGAAGTTCGCGGTGCCGGTCAGATCGGAGTCCAACCGCCAGCCGACGGACGACGGGGTGGGCGTCGCATCGTTCACCACCAGCGGGTTCCCGGTGATGATGTTGATCGCCTCAGGATCGATGTTGCAGAACACCATGCTCAGGTCGACCCAGCGGAGCGCCGGACGGCTCTGGTCGTCGATGCACAAGTCACCGTTGGCATCCGGCTGCGTGATCTCCTCGGGATCCTGGTAGTTCGGCGTCATACCAACGCTCACGAAGCCCTTGGTGACCAGCGTGCCCGTCGGGCCCGGTACGGGAGCCCCGCACTCGTCCAGCCGCGTCAGCCGCATCATCTTGCCGCGGGCGTAGCTTCCACAGATGGCAGGCATCAGGCGCCGCCGCCCTTCTTACTCGTGGTCGTACGGCGCTTCGCCGGAACGACCTTGTCGTGGTAGGCGTCCGCGACATCGGACGGGACGACGAACTCGGCGCCCCCCGCGACCGTACGGACGTCCTGCGGATCAGCGGCCAGGCCCAGCAGCAGCCGGGCCGTCTCCTGCACTTCCCCGGGCGGCGGGACCACCCGGCTGTACTCGCTCATTAGCGTCTCCATGGGGTCACGCCTCGGGTGGGGTGATATCGACGACAGCGGGGGCCGCGATGGGTACCTGCACGGCGTGGACGATCGGGCACGCCCACGTGTGCGCGTACACCCGCTCCGCGAGCGCCATGAACTGGTTGTAGGTGCGATCCATGGTCTGGACGACGTTCGGGACGATGGGCTGCTGCATACGGCGGATCCACACCGGCGGCGTCATGAACGCCCACACGCTCCCGGCGTCGGGTGCCGCGCCGGCCGGTCCGGTGATGCCGTAGCCGGAGCCGATGGACCACTGGGATCCGAGCGGGGTGGTGAGGACCCCGGCGGACGGGCTGTCGCTGATCAGCTCGGCGTAGGTGAGGGCGGCGTAGGCGCGGGTGTTGATGTGGATGGTGCCGATGTAGCCGTACGTGTCGTAAAAGCTGTGCTCCAGTGCGGCGATGGCGGCACCGGCGCCGGGGGCGTCAGGAGTTACGGCTACGACGCCTGCGGTGGTGGTGAGTGCCGGGTCTACCGGCGGGCTGGTGCCGCCCCAGACCGCGGCCTCAACCTGCTCCTGCTCCGCGCCGGCAAGCTTGCGGCGTACGGTGCGCTCGACGTCCTGGGGCGTGCGGCCGACGCTGCCGCACTTGTGGGTGGCGTACACCCAGTACGGGTCACCGGCGACGTAGCCGAGGCCCTCGTCGAAGATTTTTCCGGGGTGGGTGTCGCAGTTCGCGTCGTACAGCCGGGCGACGCCACAGTCTTCGGCGGGGAACTGGAAGCCTGCCGCGGCGGTACGGGCGTCGAGGTCATCTGTGACACGTGCGGCGGTGAACAGGCCGTACCGCGGCCGGCCGGGTGATGGTGCTTCGACGAGCTGCGGGTTGGTGAGGATTCCTGCCATGGTCCCTCCCTTCTGGTGTGGGTGGCGGCCGGGCCAGGGACGGGGCCCGGCCGCCGG
>NZ_FMDK01000759.1 GCF_900091995.1 Streptomyces sp. MnatMP-M17 | reverse complement strand
AATGCACGCCCCGCCCCGCCGCCATATCGGGGAGGCGCTGCGGATCAATCCGTACTTCTCACCGCTGCTCGTACCGAAGGCCCGGGAGGCGCTGGACATGCTGGGGAACGTGCCGGGCGGCGGGCCGAGGAGCGTGCCGAAGAACATGCGGGGACAGCAGGACGTGCCGGAGCAGGGCGCGCAGAGACAGGACATGCAGGGACAGAACATGCGGGCGCCGGACGCGCAGGGCCAAGACACACAGGTTCCGAACATGCAGGGGCCGAACACACAGGCGTGGGACACACAAGGGCAGAACACACAGGCTCCGGGCATGCGGACGCCGGACTTGCAGGAGCCGCCGGTGTCCTCGCCGTCGCCGTTCCCGGCACCGGCACAGGCACCGGCCGCCGCGGGCACCGTCTGAGCGGGCGGAGCGATCGAAGCGGGCGGGCCGCGGCCCCACGGAGGAGTCCGGGTTCGGGCTCCCGTGGGGCCGCGTCGCGTCGGCTGAGCACGTCGGTCGGGCGCGTCCCGGCCGCAACGGCGTGCCCTGGCGTGCCCTGGCGTGTCCTGGCGTGTCCTGGCGTGTCCTGGCCGCAGCCCTGGATCAGAGGTTGCCGCGCTTCTCCTGCTCGCGCTCGATCGCCTCGAAGAGCGCCTTGAAGTTGCCCTTGCCGAAGCCCATCGAGCCGTGTCGCTCGATCATCTCGAAGAAGACGGTCGGCCGGTCCTGGACCGGCTTGGTGAAGATCTGGAGCAGATAGCCGTCCTCGTCCCGGTCGACCAGGATCTTCAGCTCGCGCAGCGTCTCGACCGGCACCCGGGTCTCGCCCGCCCACTCGCCGAGCGTGTCGTAGTACGAGTCGGGCGTGTCGAGGAACTGCACGCCCGCCGCCCGCATGGCCCGTACGGAGGCGACGATGTCGTTCGTGGCGAGCGCGATGTGCTGGACGCCGGCTCCGCCGTAGAACTCCAGATACTCGTCGATCTGCGACTTCTTCCTGGCGATCGCGGGCTCATTGATCGGGAACTTCACCTTGAGTGTGCCGTCGGCGACGACCTTCGACATCAGCGCGGAGTACTCGGTGGCGATGTCGTCGCCCACGAACTCCTTCATGTTCGTGAAGCCCATGACCTTGTTGTAGAAGCCGACCCACTCGTTCATCCGGCCGAGTTCGACATTGCCCACGCAGTGGTCGACGGCCTGGAAGGTGCGCTTGGCGGCGGGCTCGACGATCGGGTCCGCGGCACCGAAGCCCGGCAGATAGGGACCGTTGTAGCCGGAGCGGTCCACCAGGGTGTGGCGGGTCTCGCCGTAGGTGGCGATGGCGGCGAGGACGACCGTGCCGTACTCGTCCTTGATCTCGTACGGCTCCTGGATCCCGCGGGCGCCGTGCTCGGTGGCATAGGCGTACGCGGCGCGCGCGTCCGGCACCTCGATGGCGAGGTCCACGACACCGTCGCCGTGCTCGGCGACATGCCCGGCGAGGAAGCGGCCCCACTCGGTGGACGGCTTGATGACAGAGGTGAACACAAAGCGGGCCGCGCCGTTCGTGAGGACGTAACTCGCGGTCTCCCGGCTGCCGTTCTCCGGTCCGGAGTAGGCGACGAGCCTCATGCCGAAGGCCGTGGAGTAGTAGTGCGCGGCCTGCTTGGCGTTGCCGACGGCGAAGACGACGGCGTCCATGCCCTTGACCGGGAAGGGATCGGCCTCACGCGCGGTGTCGGGAGCGGTGTCGGTGTGCATCGAGGTGTCAGCCATGGCCTCAGCGTCCCGCCGTTCCACAAGGTGCGCAACAGTTCGCGTATTCACTGGGCAGTATGCACAGCTGATCGCGAGAATAGGAGGGCCATCTGCACAGGATGACTATGGGCAGGACGGGCGACGGACGAGTCCGAGACGTAAGGGCGAGAAGGGGGCGGACCATGGGCATGGGTCCAAGCGGGGGTACGGGCGGAGGTACCGGTGCGGGTGGAGGTACGGGCGCGGGGACGGGAGCCGGTATCGACGGGCTCGACGGCAGGCTCATCGTGCTGCTGGCGCGCGAGCCGCGGATCGGAGTGCTGGAGGCCTCGCGCCGGCTCGGTGTGGCGCGCGGGACCGTACAGGCACGTCTCGACCGGCTTCAGTCGAACGGTGTCATCAGAGGATTCGGCCCGACCGTCGATCCGGCCGCGCTCGGCTATCCGGTCACGGCCTTCGCCACGCTGGAGATCAAGCAGGGCCAGGGCGCGGACGTACGCGCCCATCTCGCGACCGTCCCAGAAGTGCTCGAACTGCACACCACCACCGGACAGGGCGACATGCTCTGCCGGCTGGTGGCCCGCTCGAACGCGGATCTCCAGCGGGTGATCGACCGGGTGGTCGGTTTCGAGGGCATCGTGCGGGCCGCCACGGCGATCGTCATGGAGAATCCCGTACCACTGCGGATCATCCCTCTGGTGGAGCAGGCGGCGGCGGATTCAGCCGCCCGGTCGCACGGATCCCGGTGACGGGAGGCAGTCGCCGGGCTGTGTCAGCAGCCCGGTACGTCGCCGCCCTGTTCCAGTGAGCGCAGGGCCGACACCGCGCCCTTGAGCGTGGTGACCGGGATCAGCCGCATCCCGCCGGGCAGCTCGGCGCGCGCGTCACGGCACTCGGCCTTCGGTACGAGAAAGACGGTCGCGCCGTCGCGGCCGGCCGCCTGCGTCTTGAGGGACACGCCACCGACCGGGCCGACATCGCCGTCGTCGGTGATCGTGCCCGTACCGGCGATGGTGCGGCCACCGGTGAGATCGCCGCCGGAGCCGTCACCGTCCAGCTTGTCGACAATGCCGAGCGCGAAGAGCAGCCCGGCGCTGGGACCGCCCACATCGGCGAGATGGAGGCGGACGTCGGCCGAGGCCGGGTCCTTGCCCAGATAGCCGAGCGCCGCGGTGGTCGCGGAGTTCTGCGACTGGACCATGTCCTGGACGTTGTGCTTCTCGATCTCCTTGTCGGACTCACCGGACGGATAGACCGCCTCGCGCGGCAGTACGGCCCGGTCCGCGCGGAACCAGCCGTCGACCACATCACCGAGATCGACATCGGCGGACGGTCCCGTCGCCTCGATCGTGGTCATCCGGAGCTGGCCCTCGGTGGTGCGGGTGGGCGTCCCGCCGATGGTGATGACCTGCCGGCCCTTGTCGGTGCCGAGGACGTCCGCGGTCATCCCGGGCTGTGCCACGGCGTACGGCAGCGGCGCGACACCGACGACGGCGAAGAGCGCGGCGATCGGGAGGGCGCAGAGGGCGAGAAAGCCGGGACGCGGGAGACGAGAGAGACGAGAAAGCACGGTGTCAATGTATCTGCCGGGAGGACAGGACGGCCCGTGGCTCCCGGTCCGTGGCTCCCGCGCGCACCGGGCCGGACGACCGCACCGGGCGACCGCACCGGGCGACCGCACCGGGCGACCGCGCCAGGCAGAGCGTACGTGGTCGCCTCGGCCCGGGACCGTCGCCTCAGCGCAGGGCGTCCGCGACCTCCTTGGCCGCGTCGACAACGCGCGGGCCCACCCGTTCCGGTACGGAGTCGGCGAGCATCACGACTCCGACACTGCCCTCTATCCCTGTCACGCCGACCAGCGCGGCGGCGGCACCGCTGGCGCCCGCCTCCAGTTCGCCATGGGTGAGCGTGCAGCGCGGTTCGGTGAGAACGGTCCTGCGGGCGGCGAGGATCGCCTTGCCCGCGGCGCCACGGTCCAGCGGATGACGGAATCCGGCCCGGTAGGCGACGTGGTAGTCGGTCCAGGTCGGCTCCACGACCGCGACGGCCAGCGCCTCGGCCCCGTCCACGAGCGTGAGATGCGCGGTGGCGCCGATGTCCTCGGCGAGCGAGCGCAGAGCGGGCAGGGCCGCTTCCCGCACCAGCGGATGCACCTGACGGCCCAGGCGCAGCACACCGAGGCCCACTCTGGCCCGGCCGCCCAGGTCACGGCGGACCAGCGCGTGCTGTTCGAGGGTGGCGAGGAGCCGGTAGACGACCGTTCTGTTGACACCGAGTTTGTTGGACAACTCGGTGACGGTCAGACCGTGGTCGGTGTCGGCGAGCAGCTTGAGGACGCGCAGTCCCCGGTCGAGCGTCTGGGAGGTCTCCGCGGTCACGACGCCCTCTCCCTTCGGGGTCCCGTCGGCGGCGCGCGGAGAAGTCTCCGGCAGCTCTTGGTGTGCCGACTGCGCTCTGCGGCTGAGCAGCCACGGGGCGTTTACATTTCGGGGACAGTAGCGAGAGGCACCGCTGAGCGGAAGGGCTCGTCCAGAATCCGGTCAGAGAAGGGCAGTTGCTCCCTGTTCGGACGTGAAGTCGGCAGAGCGGTGACTTGCGGTGATCGCTCCCGCTATGCCGGGTGACCGTTCCGGCTGACAACGGTGTCAGCGAGCGCTGCCCGACGAACGTCCCGTACGGCTCGGACACCGCTCCGAGGGACACCACAACGGCAAGCTCGTCACATCCAGTTCAGCGTGTCCGGCTCACCGCATCCGGGTGGCCCACTCCTGTACCTTCGCGATCCGCTCCCGGATCTGTCCCGCCGTCGCCTCGGCGCTCGGCGGCCCGCCGCACACCCGGCGCAGCTCCGTATGGATCACTCCGTGCGGCTTACCGCTCTGATGGACATACGCGCCGACCATCGTATTGAGCTTCTTGCGCAGCTCCAGCAGTTCCTTGTGGGAGACCACCGGCCGTCGCTCGGCGGGCAGTTCCAGCAGATCCGCCTCGGCGTCCGGCTTCTTGCGGCTGTGCGCGATCTGCCGTGCCTGCCGCTTCTGGAGCAGCAGTTGCACCTGATCGGGCTCCAGCAGTCCGGGGATGCCGAGATAGTCCTGCTCCTCCTCGCTGCCCGGATGCGCCTGCATCCCGAACTCGGCGCCGTCGTACAGCACCCGGTCGAAGACGGCGTCGGACTCCAGCGCCTCGAAGGGCAGCATGTCCTGCTCGCCGGTGTCCTCGTCCTGTAGCTTCTCGGCCTCCGCCATCTCCTTCTCGGACTCGGCGTAGGGATCCTCCTCGCCGTTCTTCTTCGGCTTGTCGAGTACGTGGTCGCGCTCCACCTCCATCTCGCTCGCGAACCCGAGCAGATTGGGGATGGTGGGCAGAAAGACGGACGCGGTCTCGCCACGGCGTCTGGACCGTACGAAACGGCCGACGGCCTGGGCGAAGAACAGCGGCGTCGAGATGGTCGTCGCGTACACGCCCACCGCGAGACGCGGTACGTCGACGCCCTCCGACACCATGCGGACCGCGACCATCCAGCGGTCCTCGCCCGCGCTGAAGTCGTCGATGCGCTTTGACGCGCCGGTGTCGTCGGAGAGGACGACCGTGGCCTTCGTACCGGTGATCTCACGGATCAGCTTCGCGTAAGCGCGCGCCGAGTCCTGGTCCGTCGCGATGACCAGTCCGCCCGCGTCCGGGATGCCCTTGCGCACCTCGGTGAGACGCTGGTCGGCGGCGCGCAGCACATTCGGCATCCAGTCGCCGCGCGGATCGAGCGCGGTGCGCCACGCCTGCGAAATGGCGTCCTTGGTCATGGGCTCGCCGAGCTTGGCCGCGACCTCGTCACCGGCCTTGGTGCGCCAGCGCATATTGCCGCTGTAGCTGAGGAAGATCACGGGACGGACGACTCCGTCGCCGAGGGCGTTGCCGTATCCGTACGTGTAGTCGGCGGCCGAACGGCGGATGCCGTCGTTGCCCTCCTCGTACGCCACGAAAGGGATGGGATTGGTGTCGGACCGGAACGGCGTACCGGTCAGCGCGAGCCGGCGGGCCGCGGGCTCGAACGCCTCAAGACAGGCCTCGCCCCAGGACTTGGAGTCGCCCGCGTGGTGGATCTCGTCCAGGATGACCAGGGTCTTGCGCTGCTCGCACCGGTTGCGGTGCAGCATGGGCCGTACGCCGACGCCCGCGTAGGTGACGGCGACGCCGTCGTACTCCCTGCTCAGCGGTCCCGCGCTGTAGTCGGGATCGAGCTTGATCCCGATGCGCGCCGCCGCCTCCGCCCACTGCTTCTTCAGGTGCTCGGTCGGCGCGACGACGGTCACCTGCTGGACGACATGGTGGTGCAGCAGCCAGGAGGCGAGCGTCAGCGCGAAGGTCGTCTTGCCTGCGCCGGGTGTCGCGACTGCGAGGAAGTCACGCGGCTGCTCCTGGAGGTATCGGCCCAGGGCCCGCTCCTGCCAGGCACGCAGCTTGTTGGCGGTGCCCCAGGGCGCGCGGCCGGGAAAGGCGGGTGAGAGGTGGTGGGAGGAGGCGGTAGTAGTCACGGTCTCCGGTTCGCCGGTCGGGACGTGGGCGGTGGGCTTACGTACGACAACCGGGCCACCCTACCGGCGGGATGGCCCGGTCCTCGTACACACGAGGCCTCGCGCGGGCAGGTGCGACGCCTGTCACACCTCGGGCGCGAGCAACTCCCTGAGCGATTCCGAGATCGCCTTCACCTCGTCCATTTCCCCGGTTGCCACGGCGATGACCAGCCGCTCCGCCGCGTCGATGTCCGGACGCAGAGACACATCGTTCATGGCCAGGAACGTGACACAAGACAGCCAGGCGGTGCGCTTGTTGCCGTCGACCAGCGGGTGGTTGATGGCAAGGGACTGCAAGAGCGCAGCAGCCTTGTCGAGCAGATCCGGGTACGCCTCTTCGCCGAACATGGCCGCCGAGGGGCGGTGCACCGCCGACTCCAGCAGTCCGGCGTCCCGGACCACGACCTGCATGTCATCGCAAGCATGATCAGCGATAACCAGGACGTCCTCCGCGGACAGATAGAGACACGTCACTTGAGCCGCTCCATCAGCTCACTCCACTTGGCCGCCTGCTCCTTGGCCGTCTGCCTGACCATCGCCTCGTGGGCGGTCCTGGCCAGGTAGTCGTCCACAGCCTTCAGCAGTATGGCGTGCATGCTGGTGCCCTCCTGCTCGGCGCGCTGCTTGAGCGCCTCAGTCTGATCGTCACGAAGACGCAGGTTCATTGCCATACCAGAATGGTACTACCCCATGGGGCCAGTGTGGTACCGGCTATCGCGTCCGTACGCGCGCCGCTACCCATACCC
>NZ_FMDK01000691.1 GCF_900091995.1 Streptomyces sp. MnatMP-M17 | reverse complement strand
GGCCCCCGCCGGCGCGTGGCCGTGCCGCGCAGAGGCATCGCGGCGGCGGTCGTCGCCGTGCTGCTGGTACTCGGTGTCGGCGCCGGTGTCTGGTACATCAATTCCGGTCAGTTCACCCGCGTTCCCTCGCTGCTCGGCCAGAGCGAGCAGGAGGCCAGGAAGCGGCTCGCCGACGCGGGGCTCGACGCGAAGGTCACCAAGGACTTCAGCGAGACCGTCGAGCGCGGCACGGTCATCAGCAGCGATCCCGGGCCTCGTACGCGTATCCGCGGTGACGGCCCGGTGACGCTCGTCATCTCGCGCGGCCCGGAGATCGTGCGGGTTCCCGATGTGACGGGCGTGCCTCTGGCCGAGGCGAGGCGCGCGCTGAAGCGGGCCGGTCTGGCCGCCGGGATCGTCACCCGGGAGTTCGACGAGCAGACCGCCCAGGGCGCCGTGGTGAGTTCGTCGCCCGCGGCCGGGACCGATGTACGGCCCGATTCGGGCGTCGCGCTCGTCGTGAGCAAGGGCAGCCCGGTCGATATGCCCGATGTGACCGGCGAGTCCGTGTCCGAGGCCACCACCGAGCTGGAGCAGGCGGGACTCAAGGTCAGGATCGCCGCCGTACAGGTGAACTCTCCCGAGGACGAGGGCACCGTCGCCCGGCAGTCCGCGGCGGAGGGCTCACAGCTCGCTCGTGGTGACACCGTCACACTGACGGTCTCCAAGGGCCCGCGGCTGGTCTCCGTACCGGATGTCGTCGGCGAGACGACGGACAGCGCCAGAAGTCTGCTGGAGGCGGCGGGATTCGTGGTCGAGATCGACCGCGGCTTCCCGTTCCTGGGCAACACCGTGACCGAGCAGTCCGTGGACGGCGGCGACGAGGCTCCCGAGGGCAGCACCATCACCATCAAGACCGAGGGACTCTAGGCCCTGTCCACCATGCGCCTGTCCACCCTGCGCAACCCTGTCGGCAGCCATGTCCCCGTGGCCGGCGGCCTCGCCGCGACCGGTCTGGCGTACGCGCGTGAGCTGGACGCCGAGACCGTTCAGGTCTTTGTCGCCAATCCGCGCGGCTGGGCGACGCCCAACGGGAATCCGGCGCAGGACGAGCGGTTCCGCGCGGAGTGCGCGGCCGAGGGCATCACGGCGTATGTGCACGCTCCGTATCTGATCAACTTCGGCTCGCACACCGAGGCGACCGCCGAGCAGTCGGTGGCGTCACTGCGGCACAGCCTGCGCAGAGGCCGGGAGATCGGCGCGCTGGGTGTGGTCGTGCATACGGGCTCGGCGACCGGCGGCCGTAGCCGCGAGGTGGCGCTCGCGCAGGTACGGGAGCGAATGCTGCCGCTGCTGGACGAGCTGACCCATGACGACGATCCGTTCCTGCTGCTGGAGTCCACGGCCGGGCAGGGCTTTTCGATCTGTTCGCGCACCTGGGACTTCGGCCCGTACTTCGAGGCGCTCGACTCGCATCCCAAGCTGGGCATCTGTCTGGACACCTGCCATGTCTTCGCCGCCGGGCACGATCTCGCGGGACCGCACGGTATGCGGCAGACACTGGATCTGCTGGTGGACACGGTCGGCGAGGGCCGGCTCAAGCTGATCCACGCCAATGACTCCAAGGATGTCGTCGGCGCACACAAGGACCGGCACGTCAATATCGGCGCAGGGCAGATCGGCGAGGAGCCGTTCGGTGAGCTGTTCTCGCATCCGGCGACCGAGAACGTACCGCTGGTGATCGAGACACCGGGCGGCAAGGAAGGGCAGGCGGCGGACATACGGCTGTTGAAGAAGCTGCGCGACCGCTGATCCGAAGCCGGACGGACCGGACCGGACGGACCAGACGGACCGGACGGGCCAGTCGGCCAGATCTGGCGACCCGGCCCGGCTACAGCTCCGGGCCGTCGCCCGGCAGCTCCTGGTAGGAGTAGCGCTGTTCGGCCCATGGATCGCCGACATTGTGATAGCCGCGCTCCTCCCAGAAGCCACGGCGGTCGGCGGTCATGTACTCCACGCCCCGGACCCACTTGGGTCCCTTCCAGGCGTACAGATGCGGAACGACGAGCCGGACCGGAAAACCGTGTTCGGCGGTGAGCAGCTCACCGTCCTTGTGGGTGGCGAAGATCGTACGGTCGGACACGAAGTCGGCGAGCCGCAGATTGGAGCTGTAGCCGTACTCCGCCCAGACCATCACATGGGTCACGGCCGGCGCGGGCGGCGCCAGATCCAGGAGCGTACGGGCGGGCACACCGCCCCATTCGGCTCCCACCATGCTGAACTTCGTCACACAGTGCAGATCCGCGACGACGGTGGAGAACGGCAGCGCCGAGAACTCGTCGTGGTTCCAGCAGCGCTTGTCACCGTCCGCGGTGGCGCCGAAGACCCGGAATTCCCAGCGGTCCGGCTTGAACCGCGGCACGGGTCCGTAATGGGTCACCGGCCAGCCGCGCTGCAAGCGCTGCCCCGGTGGTAGCTCGGCCTGCTCCGGCTCTCGATACTCCCGGCTCTCCGGCTGACCCATGCCTTCCATGGTGACAGACGGGGAGGGGTGGTCATGACCAGGTCGGGACCGATTCGGGCAATTCCTGCTAAGCATGTACCTACCGGACGGATCCTGGCCTCGGCGTCAGGATGCGCGCATTCTGCCCCGTCACCCGCCAGGAAGGAGTCTCTGCGATGCAGGGCGATCCCGAGGTCATCGAGTTCCTCAATGAGCAGCTCACCGGCGAACTGACCGCGATCAACCAGTACTTTCTGCACGCGAAGATGCAGGAGAACTTCGGCTGGACGAAGCTCGCGAAGTACACCCGGGCCGAGTCGTTCGACGAGATGAGGCATGCCGAGCTGCTCACCGACCGGATTCTCTTCCTGGAAGCCCTGCCCAACTACCAGCGGCTCTTCCATGTACGGGTGGGCCAGACCGTGACGGAGATGTTCCGGGCCGACCGCGAGGTCGAGGTGGAGGCGATCGACCGGCTCAAGCGCGGGATCGAGGTCATGCGGGCCAAAGGGGATCACACATCGAAGAGGATCTTCGAATCTATCCTGGCGGACGAGGAGCACCACATCGACTATCTCGACACCCAACTCGATCTGGTCGAGAAGCTGGGCGAGGCGCTCTATATCGCGCAGGTGATCGAGCAGCCGGACGGCGACCAGGACAGCCGATGGGACCACACGGACAGCTCAGGCTCGGGCGACCGGCACTAGGCTCAGCCCTGAGCTGCCTTGCCTAAGCGGCCTTGCGCAGGGCCGCCGGGACCGGGACAGAGGCCATGGATACGGGTGCGGCCTCCAGGGCCGCCGGTTCGGCGAGCGCGGGAGCACGTCCGTCGAGCAGTTCACGGCGCGGGCAGCCGCCGCGCCCGAGGATCGACTGGATACGGCGTACACAGGAGCCGCAGTCGGTGCCCGCCTTGCTGGCCGACGCGATCTGGCGAGGAGTGCACGCACCGGCGTCCGCGTGTGCCCTCACCTCTGTCTCGGTGATGCCGAAGCAGGAGCAGACGTACACGCGGTTCACCTCCCGGGCGGGTTCATCGATCGGGCCACCCCGCCAGTCGGTGAGGTGAACCTAACCTTAGCTGCCGCCCTCGGCCCGCAAAAGCCCGAAAAGCACTGATGGGGCGCGGATCACATCGATCCACGCCCCACCGTGTCGTACGCCTCACTGAAAGTGCCCGGCCGACCCTACTGGTCGCGGTCGGCCTTACTGGTCGCGGTACATCTCGGCGACGAGGAAGGCCAGGTCCAGGGACTGGCTGCGGTTCAGGCGCGG
>NZ_FMDK01000564.1 GCF_900091995.1 Streptomyces sp. MnatMP-M17 | reverse complement strand
CCCAGATCTCTGCGGCCCCCGGCGCGGGTGCGCCGGGGGCCGCGGGGGCAGGGCCCTGGAGAGGGAAATCAGGCGGACTGCGGGACCTTGCCGTCCAGCACCGCGGCCTCGTCGGCCGGCGCCGGCGCCGGCCCGGCGCCCCGCAGCGGGACCTCCTTGACGAAGAAGGCCGCGACGAATCCGATCACCGCGACCGACGCGCCGAGCGTGAAGGCGGCATGCGTACCGGACGAGACCGCGACCTGGTACGCCTCGCGCACCGCGTCCGGCAGCTTCGCCAGGCTCGCCGCGTCGAGCTGCGCGGACTGCTGGGTGGCGCCCGCACCGCCCGCCGCGGCCATCTCGTCCTGCACCCGGCTGGTGAACAGCGCTCCCATGATGGCGACGCCGAAGGAGCTGCCGAGCGTACGGAACAGGGTGGTCGCGGAGGAGGCGACACCCATGTCCTTGAGCTCGACGCTGTTCTGCGCGACCAGCATGGTGATCTGCATCAGGAAGCCCATACCGGCGCCGAGGACGGCCATGTACACGCCGGAGGTCAGCCGCGAGGTGCCGGTGTCCATCTGCGCGAGCAGGAACAGCCCGACGGTCATCAGTCCGCCGCCCATGATCGGGAAGATCTTGTACTTGCCGCTGTTGGTGGTGACCCGCCCCGCGATCAGCGAGACGACCATCATCGACAGCAGCATGGGCAGGAGCAGCAGTCCGGAGTTGGTGGCCGAGGCGCCCTGGACGGACTGCTGGTACAGCGGCAGGAAGAGCACCGCGCCGAACATCACGAAGCCGGTCAGGAATCCGATCACGGACATCAGGGTGAAGTTGCGGCTGCGGAAGATGTGCAGCGGCATGATCGGCTCGGCGGCCTTGGTCTGTACGACGACGAAGCCGACGAGCGCGACGACACCGATCGCGATCAGTTCCATGATCATGGCCGAGCCCCAGGCGTACTCCGTACCGCCCCAGGTGGTGACCAGCACGATCGAGGTGATGCCGACGGTCAGCAGCGCGGCGCCGAGATAGTCGACCTTGACCTGCGAACGGTCCTTGACGGGCAGATGCAGTACGGCGGTGATCATCACCAGTGCCACGGCACCCAGCGGCAGATTGATGTAGAAGCTCCAGCGCCAGCCGAGATGGTCGGTGATGGTGCCGCCGACCAGCGGTCCGCCGATCATGGCGAGCGCCATCACACCGGCCATCATGCCCTGGTACTTGCCCCGCTCCCGGGGCGGTATCAGATCGCCGATGATCGCCATGACACCGACCATCAAACCGCCGGCGCCCAGGCCCTGGATCGCGCGGAAGCCGATGAGCTGGCCCATGTCCTGGGCCATACCGCTCAGCACGGACCCGATCAGGAAGATCACGATCGAGATGAGGAAGACGCTCTTGCGTCCGTACATGTCGCCGAGCTTGCCCCAGATCGGGGTGGAGGCGGCGGTCGCCAGGGTGTACGCGGTGACCACCCAGGACAGATGCTCCAGCCCGCCCAGCTCACCGACGATCGTCGGCATCGCCGTACCGATGATCATGTTGTCCAGCATGGCCAGCAGCATCGCGATCATCAGCGCGAGCAGGACCACGCGCACACTGCGCGGCTGAGGCCCGTCCTTGGCCGCCTTGCCCGCCGGTGCTTCCAGGCCCGCCGACGCCTCCAGGCCTCCGGACCCGGCAGCTCCGCCGGGCCGCTCCGGCGCCGTCTCGACACCGTCCGTCGGCCCGCCCTTCTCCGTCTGTTTCCCGGTCGGACTCATGTTTCCCACTCCCCTGCACTCCCCTGACACTTACTTGCCGCCCGGCAAGCTGACTACACTGGGGAAGGTAGACCTCTTACTTGCCGGGCGTCAAGTAAGTCAATCCTCGGGAGAGCACCATGGGCAGCACACCGCACCCGCGACGGGCCAACACCCGTCAGCGCATCCAGGACATCGCGCTGGAGCTCTTCGCCGAGCAGGGGTACGAGAAGACCTCCCTACGGGAGATCGCCGAGCGGCTGGATGTCACCAAGGCCGCCCTGTACTACCACTTCAAGACCAAGGAAGACATCCTGATCAGCCTCTTTCAGGATCTGACGCGCCCGATCGACGAGCTGATCACCTGGGGCCGGAGCCGGCCGCACACGCTGGAGACGAAGCAGGAGATCCTCCGCCGCTACAGCGAGGCGCTGAAAGAGGCGACACCGCTCTTCCGCTTCATGCAGGAGAACCAGGCGACGGTGCGCGATCTGAGCATCGGCGAGACATTCAAGAGCCGGATGATCGACCTGATGGATCTGATCCAGGACCCGGAGGCGTCCCTGACGGACCGCGTCCGCTGCATCAGCGCGCTCTTCACCATGCACGCAGGCCAGTTCGCCCTCCGGGAAGTCGAAGGAGACCCCGAGGAGAAGCGTCAAGCCATCCTCGAGGTCTCCACAGAGCTGATCAGCCGGGCTCACCGGGTCAACCCATGACCGGGGTCACATCCCGGGATCACACCTTGACGCCCACCGAGCGCAGGAAGTTCACCGGGTTGACGGCCGAGCCGTAGTTCGGGGTCGTACGGATCTCGAAGTGCAGATGCGGACCGCTGGAGTTGCCGGTGTTGCCGGACAGGCCTATCGGGTCGCCCGTCTGCACATGCTGGCCCACATACACCTTGATCTTCGACAGATGCGCGTACTGCGAGTACGTGCCGTTCGCATGCTTGATCACTATCGCGTTGCCGTACGCGGGACCGTCACCGGCGCCGCCGGGGCCGGCCTTGACGACCGTACCGCCGTGGACGGCGTGGACCGAGGTGCCGATCGGTACGGCGAAGTCCTGGCCGGAGTGCTTCTTGGCCCACATGCTGCCGCCGCGGCCGAAGGTCGCGCTCAGCGTGTACTTGGTGACCGGATCGGTCCAGGAGGCGGCCTTCTTGGCCTCCTCGGCCTTGGAGACGGCCTTGGAGGCCGCCTTGGTGTGCACCGTGGCCTGCTGCTGGACGGCGGCCGTGGTGACGGACGCACCGGCAGGAGCGTCGCCGCCGGTCGCGGCGAACGCGGCCCCGGTTCCGGCCGCCAACGACACTCCGAGTCCGGCAGCCAGGACACCGGCACGGGTACGAAGGACGGACGGGCGGGTCAGACGGGACAGCTTGCGCTGCGGCATACGGAAACCTCCGGGCATCAAGGGACCCGGCACCTGCGCGCCGGGCTGACCACACCTTGGTAACCCGGACGTCATCACATCCCAAAACACCCCATCTACGACAACTCGTCGTAGCGATCCCCGAGGCGATCCACCTCTCAACTGCTCACCACTACCGAGCAAGGCGCACCTATATGTACCGATATAAATGCGTTTAGCCGCAGGTGAAAAGGGATGAAAACCGGCATCCCATCCGGCCGTGCAGGCCGACGGCAGCGGACCGCCGAAGGACCCGCCCTGCACCGGGCCGAAAGTCCCGCCCGATGACCGCCGCCGCCACTACTCCGGCTCGTAGGGCCGGAATCGGCTGTGCGCCATATCACGGCCACCGGGCCGAAGGACCGTCCGATTCAGGACCAAGGGCCCGCTCCACCGAGGCGGTACCGGAGCGCCCGCCACAACGCAAAAGGCTGCCCCGGAACCGTAGGAAACGGTCCGGGGCAGCCTTCTCAGTCAGTCACTCAGCCTGCGGAAGGCACGAGCCTCAGGCTTCCTTCGTCAGGTTCGGACCGCCGCCCGCCGCCTGCTCGATCGGAGGAACGTCCGGCAGCGGCGACTTCTCCTCGCCGCGGAAGGTGAAGGCCTTCGCCTCACCCTCGCCCTCGGTGTCCACGACCACGATATGACCGGGCCGCAGCTCTCCGAAGAGGATCTTCTCGGAGAGGATGTCCTCGATCTCGCGCTGGATCGTCCGGCGCAGCGGCCGGGCGCCCAGCACCGGGTCGTAACCCTTCTTGGCGAGCAGCGACTTGGCGGACGGGCTGAGCTCAAGGCCCATGTCCCGGTCCTTCAGACGCTCGTCCACCTTGGCGACCATCAGGTCGACAATCTGGATGATGTCTTCCTCGGTGAGCTGGTGGAAGACGACCGTGTCGTCCACACGGTTGAGGAACTCCGGCCGGAAGTGCTGCTTCAGCTCTTCGTTGACCTTGTTCTTCATCCGCTCGTAGTTGGTCTTGGTGTCGCCCTGTGCCGCGAAGCCCAGGTTGAAGCCCTTGGAGATGTCCCGCGTCCCGAGGTTGGTCGTCATGATGATGACCGTGTTCTTGAAGTCCACGACCCGGCCCTGGGAGTCGGTCAGCCGGCCGTCCTCCAGGATCTGGAGAAGGGAATTGAAGATATCGGGGTGGGCCTTCTCGACCTCGTCGAAGAGGACGACGGAGAACGGCTTCCTGCGCACCTTCTCGGTGAGCTGGCCGCCCTCTTCGTAACCCACGTATCCGGGCGGAGAACCGAAGAGCCGCGACACCGTGTGCTTCTCGCTGAACTCCGACATGTCGAGAGCGATCAGCGCGTCCTCGTCACCGAAGAGGAATTCGGCGAGCGTCTTGGACAGCTCGGTCTTACCGACACCGGACGGACCGGCGAAGATGAACGAACCACCGGGACGCTTGGGGTCCTTCAGACCCGCTCGCGTACGCCGGATGGCCTGCGAGAGCGCCTTGATGGCGTCCTTCTGCCCGATGACGCGCTTGTGCAGCTCGTCCTCCATACGGAGCAGGCGCGAGGACTCCTCCTCGGTGAGCTTGAAGACCGGGATGCCCGTGGCCGTCGCCAGGACCTCGGCGATCAGCTCCTCGTCCACCTCGGCGACGACATCCATGTCGCCGGCCTTCCACTCCTTCTCCCGCTTGGTCTTCGCGGCCAGGAGCTGCTTCTCCTTGTCACGGAGAGAGGCGGCCTTCTCGAAGTCCTGGGAGTCGATCGCGGACTCCTTGTCGCGGCGGACACCGGCGATCTTCTCGTCGAACTCGCGGAGGTCCGGCGGCGCGGTCATCCGGCGGATACGCATCCGGGAACCGGCCTCGTCGATCAGGTCGATCGCCTTGTCCGGCAGGAAGCGGTCCGAGATGTAGCGGTCGGCCAGCGTCGCGGCGGCGACCAGCGCGGAGTCCGTGATGGACACGCGGTGGTGTGCCTCGTACCGGTCGCGCAGGCCCTTGAGGATCTCGATCGTGTGCGGCAACGACGGCTCCGCGACCTGGATGGGCTGGAAGCGGCGCTCCAGGGCCGCGTCCTTCTCCAGGTGCTTGCGGTACTCGTCGAGCGTCGTCGCACCGATGGTCTGGAGCTCACCGCGGGCCAGCATCGGCTTGAGGATGCTCGCCGCGTCGATCGCGCCCTCGGCTGCGCCGGCACCCACCAGGGTGTGCAGCTCGTCGATGAACAGGATGATGTCGCCGCGGGTGCGGATCTCCTTGAGGACCTTCTTCAGCCGCTCCTCGAAGTCACCGCGGTAGCGGGAGCCCGCGACGAGCGCGCCGAGGTCGAGGGTGTAGAGGTGCTTGTCCTTGAGGGTCTCGGGCACCTCGCCCTTGACGATGGCCTGGGCCAGTCCCTCGACGACCGCCGTCTTGCCGACGCCGGGCTCGCCGATGAGGACCGGGTTGTTCTTCGTACGGCGGGAGAGCACCTGCATGACCCGCTCGATCTCCTTCTCGCGCCCGATGACCGGGTCGAGCTTGGATTCACGGGCGGCCTGGGTGAGATTCCGGCCGAACTGGTCGAGGACCAGGGACGTGGAGGGCGTGCCCTCGGCAGGACCGCCCGCTGTGGCGGCCTCCTTGCCCTGGTAACCGGAGAGCAGCTGGATGACCTGCTGCCGCACCCGGTTGAGATCGGCGCCCAGCTTCACGAGGACCTGGGCGGCGACGCCCTCGCCCTCGCGGATCAGGCCGAGCAGGATGTGCTCCGTACCGATGTAGTTGTGGCCGAGCTGAAGAGCCTCACGGAGCGAAAGCTCCAGGACCTTCTTGGCACGGGGGGTGAAGGGGATGTGGCCGGACGGGGCCTGCTGGCCCTGGCCGATGATCTCCTCCACCTGCTGGCGGACCGCCTCGAGCGAAATCCCGAGGCTCTCCAGGGCCTTAGCGGCGACACCCTCACCCTCGTGGATAAGGCCCAGGAGGATGTGCTCGGTGCCGATGTAGTTGTGGTTGAGCATCCGGGCTTCTTCCTGAGCCAGGACGACAACCCGCCGCGCGCGGTCGGTGAACCTCTCGAACATCGTTAATCGCTCCTCAGAGCGGTCAGGCAGTAAAGGGGTCGGTCCCCTCCCTGTCCTTCCGCAGCTTAGTCCCGCAAGCGGGGACCGCTCATTCCAACTGCCGACTACCTGTCCCAGGCTCCCAGCCCCGAACACCGGACACCAGCTCCAACCCGATGGTGCGAGACGATGTTCCCGCAGGCCAGGCAGATACCCTCGCCATCAGTACGCCGATGGCGAACGCAAGACGGCCCGGAACCGCGTGTCGTCCCTTCCCACTAGGAATGTCTTACCCGTAAGCAGTGACAGTCCATGCGGCGCACCCCGGTTCCCTCCGCTACGGGCGAACACCCTTGCGCTCCTGAATGCGCCCGCACGCCCCCGTAATGGGCACGCTGTGCAAAGAGGTACCGACGTAGCGTAACTCCGGGCACTGGTCGGGAGTTGCTGCGGGTATGGCCTTCACTGTCCCGCCTCCTCGCGGCCCGCGTGAACACGGTCCGGTTGTCTCCGGCAGCGATGTTGACGGTGCCGCGCGGTGGTACGAGGAGGAACTGGGCTGGGCGGCCGAGGCCGGACCGCCGGTGCTGCTGCCGACCGGGCTCCGCTTCGATGTGCTGGAGCTGCCCGCGGACGCGGGGGCGGCCGTGCTGCGCAGGATCGGCCCGACGGGGCCGGTGGCGCTGCTCGGCGGGCGGATGGGCCTGCTGGTGGCCGAGGGAAGCGCGGAGGAGCTGCCGGGGCTGCTCGACTGGCTGGAGTGGGGCGGGATCGCCCTGGGGTTGACCGCTCTCGGCGTCGGCGGGCGGATCACCGCTCCCGCGCCACCGCGGTGGCCAGGTCCCGGCGCGCAGGGGGCCGCCGTGTGGTTGCGGCCCCCCGAGCCCGGACTCGATATGGAGTCGACGCTGCCGGCGCTCGCTCTGCGCGGGCGGCCCGGCCACGGGGGCAGTGGTGGGGGTGCCCCCGATCTCGTACGACTCGTGGACGCGGCGGCGACTGAGTGCCACCGGGCCCGGTTGTCACGCACTTCGCGCGGAAATACGCCTCGTACGAATACTCAGCCGTTGGCCTTCTCGTAGGCTTCACGGATCTCGGCGGGAACACGGCCACGGTCGTTGACGCTGTAGCCGTTCTCCTTCGCCCACTTGCGGATTTCCGCGGTGTCCTTGTTCCCGCCCGTGGCGACACGGCCCTTGCCGCGGCTGGCCGCGGCGCGGCCACCGGTACGCCGGCCACCCTTGGTGTACGGATCGAGGAGCCCTCGCAGCTTGTCCGCATTGGCGGTGGTGAGGTCGATCTCGTAGGTCTTCCCGTCCAGAGCGAACGTCACCGTCTCGTCCGCCTCGCCGCCGTCGAGGTCATCGACAAGAAGGACCTGAACCTTCTGTGCCACCGGATTTCCTTTCATCGAAAATGCAGTACGCGGAAAGGAAACCGCTTTTCTCAGGAAAACACAAACCCCCGGCAGAGGTTCAGCCTCGCAAGAAGACGGGAAACGTGCGCGATTCGGACATAGGGATCGGCGCGGGAGTCCGGCGATCACAGGTGCAGAAGCATCCGGCTGTTGCCCAAGGTGTTCGGCTTCACCCGTTCGAGACCGAGGAACTCGGCAACGCCCTCGTCATAGGAACGCAGCAGCTCTCGGTAGACATCTCCGTCCACCGGTGTCTCACCGATCTCCACGAAGCCGCGCTTCGCGAAGAACTCGACTTCGAAGGTGAGGCAGAATACCCGGCGCACTCCGAGCCAGCGGGCGGTCTCCAGCAGCTTGTCAAGTAGTTGATGCCCTACTCCCGCGCCTCTGACCACGGGATCCACGGCGAGTGTGCGCACTTCGGCGAGGTCTTCCCACATCACATGCAAGGCGCCGCAGCCGATGACACTCGCGTCCTCGTCGCGTTCCGCGACCCAGAACTCCTGGATGTCCTCGTAAAGCGTCACCGGTGCTTTGTCGAGCAGGATGCCTTCGCTCACGTAAGGGTCGACGAGACGGCGGACAGCCGGTACATCCCTGGTCCTGGCCCGCCGGACGGTGAAGGCATTTGCTTCGGCATTGGGAAGCGGAAGGGCTGTGAGCATGAGCGGACGCTATCGCCCTGCCTCCGGCGGGCTGTCGGCGCCCTCGGCCCCGGTGTCTTCACGGGGATCGCCTTCACCTTCACGCGGAGCGCCTTCCGGGCGGTCGCCTTCCTCGGGGTCGACTTCCGGACGGTCCGCCCGGACCATACGGACGGCGTCCTGAAGTGACTCCCGCTGCTCGGGCGACATCATGCCGAAGAAGGCGACTAGTGCCGCCGCCGGGTTGTCACTCTTCGACCATGCTTCGTTCATCAGCGCGGCGGCGTACGCGGCACGGGTGGAGACCGCCGTATATCGATAGGCGCGGCCCTCGACTTCCCTGCGTACCCAGCCCTTCTGATGGAGATTGTCCATTACGGTCATGACGGTGGTGTAGGCGATGGACCGTTCCCGCTGAAGGTCTTCGAGGACTTCCCGGACGGTGACCGGACGGTTCCATTGCCAGACGCGTGTCATGACGGCGTCTTCCAGGTCTCCCAATTGACGGGGCACGCCTTCACCATAGTGCGAGATGTCCGAATGGCCGGTTATTGACGTAACAAAAAGGACGTACGACTGGGAATCAGTCGTACGTCCAGGTCATACGGTGAAGTGCGCGCGCTCGGGGCTCAGGCGCCGTCGGCGCCCGGGGTGCCGGTGGCGCGGCTCTGCTGCCGGGCGGACTCCGCCCGGGCGAGGGCCGCGTCGACCGCCGCGTCCTCCTTGGCCTTGTTGGGGCCGCCCTGGCTCTTGACGATCGTCACGACCAGGCCGATGAAGAAGGCGGCCATCACCACGGGCGGCACGAGCGCGGATACGTAGTCCATGCCGTCCAGAGTAGCTATCCGGCGGCCAGTTCCTCCGGCGGGGGCGCGGGACGTCGGCGGGGCGGGAAGACCTCGGACGGCTTGGGCATCGGCCGGCCGGGCGCGGGATGCTGCGGCTGAGCCGGCTTCCGGGGCCGCTTCGGCTCGCGGGGCTCCTTCTCGGGATCCTTGACGTCCGGGTCCCTGGGCTCCCGGGGCTCCTTCGGCTCCGCGGGCCTCGGCTCCCTGGGCTCCTTCGGCTGTTCCGGCTCGTCGGAGGCGAGGCCGCCGGGAAGCGCGAGAAGCCGGGTACGAGGAGCGGGAGTCAGGGCGGCGACCGCACCGGCGGCGGCGGTGGAACGGGCGGCGAGACGGGCCCGTACCGACCGTTCGGCGAGCCGCTGACAGCGGTCGAGCAGGGCGGCGGCGACCGGATTGCCGCGCAGGGCGCGCAGCGCCGCGAGATCGTCGGGCACCGGGACGTAGCCGGCGGCCAGGGCGTCCTGGAGCAGCTCCAGATAGCCGGTGAGGGAGCCCGGGAGCGCCTCCCGGTACCGGGCGAGATCGGCCACCAGGAACGCCCGCAGCCGCCCGGCCTCCCGTACCGCCTCGTCCACGGACTCGGCGAGCCGCAGGCAGGCCCGGACGTCCTCGTTCGGGAGCGGGACGGGATGAAGGGCAACGGCGAGGGCGCGTCGGAGCACACGCAGCTCCTCGGCACCGAAGGCCATGCCGCCGCGGGATCCGTATGGCGTGGGCATGCGGCGACACTACGCGCCAAAGGGACAAAATCCGTTTAACGCCTCTCCACTGGCGCGGCCCGCCCGCCGAACGGGGTAGACGGCGCAGCCGCTCCGATGCCACGGCCCGCCGCACATCTGTAGCGAGGCGAGGGCGGACCGGGCGCGGTCACAGCGGTCACAGCGATCACATAGTCACAGCGGTCACATACGGGAGACGTTCCGTTCGTACACCAGGCGCAGACCGATCAAGGTCAGCCAGGGCTCGTGCTCATCGATCACGGTGGCCTCGCCGAGGACCATGGGGGCGAGCCCGCCGGTCGCGATCACGGTCACCTCGCCGGGATCGTCGGCCAGTTCACGGGCCATCCGCGCCACCACACCGTCGACCTGGCCCGCGAAGCCGTACAGAATGCCCGACTGCATCGCCTCGACGGTGTTCTTGCCGATCACACTGCGCGGACGGGCCAGTTCGATCTTGCGGAGCTGGGCGCCCTTGACGCCGAGCGCCTCGACCGAGATCTCGATGCCCGGCGCGATGACACCGCCCGCGTACTCGCCACGGGCGCTGACCGCGTCGAAGGTCGTCGCCGTACCGAAGTCCACGACGATCGCCGGGCCGCCGTACAGCTCGACCGCCGCGACCGCGTTGATGATGCGGTCCGCGCCGACCTCCTTGGGGTTGTCCATCAGGATCGGCACACCCGTCTTGATGCCCGGCTCCACGAGGACGGCGGGAACATCGCCGTAGTAGCGGCGGGTCACCTCGCGCAGCTCGTGCAGGACGGAGGGCACCGTCGAACAGATCGCGATGCCCTCGATCCCGTCGCCCAACTCCTCGCCGAGCAGCGGGTGCATGCCCATCAAGCCTTGGAGCAGTACGGCGAGTTCGTCCGCGGTGCGGCGCGCGTCGGTGGAGATGCGCCAGTGCTCGACGATCTCCTCGCCGTCGAACAGGCCGAGAACGGTATGGGTGTTGCCGACGTCGATGGTGAGAAGCATCAGGCTTCGACCTCGCGCAGATCGAGGCCGATGTCGAGGATCGGGGAGGAGTGGGTGAGTGCTCCGACCGCGAGGAAGTCGACGCCGGTCTCGGCGTAGGCACGGGCGTTGTCGAGGGCGAGCCGCCCGGAGGACTCCAGGAGCGCGCGGCCCGCGACGATGCCCACGGCCTCCGCCGTCTCGGCCGGAGTGAAGTTGTCCAGCAGGATCAGATCGGCGCCCGCGTCCAGGACCTCGCGCACCTGGTCCAGGGTGTCGGCCTCCACCTCGATCGGCAGCTCCGGGAAGCGGTCCCGTACGGCCTTGAACGCCTCGGCGATACCGCCCGCCGCGACCACGTGGTTGTCCTTGACCAGGGCCGCGTCGGAGAGCGACATCCGGTGGTTGACACCGCCGCCGCAGCGCACCGCGTACTTCTCCAGCGCGCGCAGGCCCGGTGTGGTCTTACGGGTGTCGCGGACCTTGGCGCCGGTGCCTTCGAGCACATCGGCCCAGGCGCGCGTGGCTGTCGCGATACCGGACAGCCGGCACAGGAGATTGAGCGCGCTGCGCTCGGCGGTGAGCAGATCGCGGGTGCGGGTGGTGACGCTGAGGAGCTTCTGTCCGGCCTCGACACGGTCGCCGTCGACGACATGCCGCTCGACCGCGAACTCCTCCGTACAGACGACGGACAGAACGGCCTCGGCGACGTTCAGGCCCGCGACCGTACCGCTCTGGCGCGCGGTGAAGTCGGCGGTGGCGACGGCGTCCTCGGGGACGGTCGCGACGGTGGTCACGTCCACGCCGTGGTCGAGGTCCTCCTCGACGGCGACATGGGCGATGTCCTCGACCTGTACGGGATCGAGTCCGGCGTCGGCGAGAAGCCGGGCGAGGGCGGGATCGAGACCGCACTCCAGATCGGCGAGGCCGTAGCCCTCCTCGCCGGCGGAGCAGCCGCAGCCGTCGCCGCAGCCTCCCGTGGCCGGTGCCGCCGGGGCACCGATCTGGATCAGCGGTACGTCCACGGGCTCGGGGCGCGGACTGTCTTCGGGCGTGCTCACGGTTTACGGCTCCCTGGGGGCGTCGGCGGGATGTGGGAGGTACTGGGCTGAGCGGGCGGGAGATGCGGACCCACGGGCGGGAAGGCGGCCGTTTCCGTGCGCCCGACCGCCAGCCCGCGGTCGGGCAGGAGACGGACGACGAGATGACGGCGCCAGTCGCTGTCGTCGCGCTCGGGACGGTCCTCGCGCCAGTGGGAGCCGCGGGTCTCCTCGCGCTCCAGCGCGGTGGCGACCAGGACGCGGGCGACACAGAGGAGGTTCGAGGTCTCCCAGGACTCGACACCGGGCACGGCGGGCTTGCCGTCGAGGCCGACGTCCTGAGGCTGGGCGACGTCCTGGGACCGGGCCGTATCCGGGTGGAGGGCGCGCTGGAAGATGGTCTCCAGGGCCTCACCGGCCTTCCCCAGGCTCCGCGCCGATCTGAGGACGCCCGCGCCCTCGGACATGATCCGCTGGATTCCGGCCCGTGCCTCGGGCGCGATCAGCGGCAGCAGGCTGGTGGCGGGAGATTCGGCCGGAGCGGCGGGCTCCACCGGCGCGGTCCGCCGTGGCCCGGCCGCGATGTCCGCC
>NZ_FMDK01000440.1 GCF_900091995.1 Streptomyces sp. MnatMP-M17 | reverse complement strand
TGCCGCATCCCGCCGGAGAACTCGTGCGGATACTGCCGCGCCCGCCGCTCCGCGGCCGGGATCCGCACCGCGCGCAGCCGGTCGACCGCGCGGGCCAGCGCCCGGCTCCGCGACAGTCCCTGGTGCTGCTCGGCCACCTCCGCCAGTTGCCGCCCGATGCGCCGGGTCGGGTTGAAGGAGGTCATCGGGTCCTGGAACACCATCGCGAGCGACATGCCGAGCAGCGGGCGCAGCTCCCGCTCCGAGGTCGTCAGCAGCGGCGTTCCGGCGAATTCGAGCCGGTCCGCGGTCACCACACCCGGCGCCTCGATCAGCCGCGACACGGCCAGTCCGGTCAGGCTCTTGCCCGACCCGGACTCCCCGACGACACCGACCGCCTCGCCCACGCGCACGGTGAAGCTCACGCCGCGCACCGGCGCCGTCCATCCGGCCGGTCCCGGGAAGGCCACCTGGAGGTTCTCCACCACCAGCAGCGGCTCGTCGCCGGTCTTCTCCTCGGCCGTAGTCGCCGCCGTCGTACGGACGGGCGGCACCGGCCGGTCCCGGATCCTCGCCGACGGCGTACGCACGCCGACGACCGCCGCGACGGTCTCTCCCACCAGGTTGAACGCCAGTCCCGCGAGGACCACCGCCGCCCCGGGCGCGAGCGCGACGGCCGGGTTCACATAGATACCGTCCAGGCCCTCCCGGAGCAGCCGTCCCCAGTCGTAGTCGGGCGCCTGTACGCCGATGCCGAGGAACGACAGCCCGGAGAACGCGAGCAGGGCGCCGCCCGCGCCGATGGTCGCGTTCACCACCAGCGGCTCGCCGATATTGGGCAGCACGTGCCGGACGAGCAGCCGGAAGCGGCCGACGCCCGCGATCCGCGCGGCGGAGACGAAGTCCCGGCCCACCACACCGGCGGCGAGCGTCTGCACCAGCCGTGCGAAGCCCGGGGCCAGCGCGAACGCAATCGCGAGCGTCGCCCCGCGGGTGCCGACGCCGAAGATGACCGCGAAGAACAGCGCCAGCAGCAGACCGGGAAAGGCCACGGCGATGTTCACCGCGGATGTCACCAGCCGGCCCGCCGGGCGCGGCAGCACCGAGGGCAGCGTGCCCAGCACCAGCCCGGCCGTGACCCCGATCGCGGTGGCGGCCACCGCCAGCTCGACGGAGAGCCGGGTCGCCACCAGCGTCCGGTGGAAGATGTCACGGCCGAGCGAGTCCGTCCCCAGCAGGTGCGCTCCGGACGGGCCCTGGCCGATCGCGTTCGTGTCGACCGCGGCGGCCCGGTCGCCCCACACGACCGGCGCCAGAGCGGCCAGCAGGACCACCGCCACCAGCAGGACCGCGGAGCACGCGCCCACCGGTGTCCGTACGGCCGCCAGCCAGGGCGCGCCGCGCCTCGTCCTCTTCGGCACCACCGCCGTCGCTGCCGTCGTCGTCGCCGTCATCTCAGCTCTCCCGGATTGTCGAACGCGGGTCGAGCAGCGCCAGCAACACATCGACCAGCAGATTCACCAGCAGCACCCCGATGCCGTACACGAGCACGACACCCTGCACCAGCGGGTAGTCCTTCTGCAGGATCGACTGCACGATCGTCGAACCGAGACCGGGCCAGGCGAAGACGTTCTCCACCAGGACCGTCCCGGCGACCATCGAGGTGAGCATCAGCCCGCCCATCGTCAGCGCGGCGGTCAGTGCGTTCGGCAGCGCGTGCCGTACGTACACCAGTCGGCCGGGCAGCCGCTTCGCCCTCGCGGTGCGGATGTAGTCGTCGCCCAGCACCGCCAGCATCTCCACCCGTACGATCCGTGCCAGCACCGCGGCCGGGCCGATCGCCAGCGCCGCCACCGGCAGTACGTAGGAGCCGGCGCCGTCGCTGCCCGCGACCGGGAACCAGCCCAGCCGCACGGACAGCAGCGCGACCAGCCCCACCGCGACCAGGAACTCCGGTACGGCGGCGAGGAACACGCTCACCGAGGTGAACGCCAGCTCGCCGCCGCGCCGTCGGCCGCCTCTGGTCAGCACCGCGAACAGCGCACCGAGCGGGACGGACAGGACGACCACCACGGCGAACGCCGGCAGCGCCAGCTCCAGCGTCGCGGGCAGCCGGTCACCGATCACCTGGGACACCGGCTGGCCGCTGCCCATCGACGTCCTGAAGTCGCCGGTGAACAGACCGCCCAGGTAGTGGCCGTACCGCACCCACACCGGGTCGTTCAGGCCCAGCGCCTCCCGCCGGGCCTCGATCAGTTCGACGGGCGCCGTCAGACCCAGCGAGGCCCGGACCGGATCGCCCGGGACCAACTGGATCATCAGGAACGCCGTGGTCACCAGTACCCACAGCGAGACGAGGAACCGTCCCAGCCTGCGCCGGGCGAACGAGAGCCAGGGCCCGGCGTGCGGGGCTCCGGCGCGCGGGCCGGACGCCACGGCCACGGCGGTCACCGCGCGTACATCCTGATCGTCGACGGGAGGATGGAGCCCTCGCTGAGCTCGAATCGCGCGTCACTGCCGAAAATCGGGGTGACGGTGTTCACGAACGGCACCACGTCCAGCTTCTTGAACAGTGCCTTCTCGGCCGCGAGCCAGGCGGGACAACTCGCCTCGCCGGCCAGTCCCGCCGCCTCGCGCACCTGTGCCGTGTACTCGGCGTTCGCCATGTGCGCGAAGTTCGTGCCGTCCGGCGGCGTCCGTCCCGAGAGGAACGGCACCGCCTGGCTCGGCAGCGAGAACCCCATCGGGGCCAGTGAGACGTCCCAGTCCCCGGTGCCGAAGAGCGTCTGGCTGACGCCCGGACCGTCGACGGCCTTCAGCGTGACGTCGGCGCCGATCTCCTTCCACATCTGCTGGACCAGTTCGGCGGCGGGTGCCGCCGTCGGACCGAGGACGGACCCGTAGATCACGGTGAGGGCGAGCCTCTTGCCGTCCTTGACGCGTACGCCGTCCGGGCCCGCGCGCCAGCCGGCCGCGTCCAGCGCCGCCTTGGCCGCGCCGATGTCGTGCGCGGGCACATTGCCCGTGACGGAGTCGCCGGAGCAGGCTCGCGGCTCGGCCGTGATGAGGCCGGTGGCCGCCTGGCCGCTGCCGCTGGTGAGCACCTTGCCGACCTCCGGCAGGTCGAGTGCCTGGGTCAGGGCGCGGCGGACCTCCTCGTCCTTGCCCGCCCGGCCGGGGGCCTGGTTGAAGAATATTTCGCCCCACACCACGGAGTAGTCCGCGTGGAACAGCTTCTGGGCCGTCAGCCGCTTCTGGTCGGGGCCGTAGACCTGGGCGGCGTTGAGCTGGCCGGACAACAGGAGGTTCGACGCGGTCGTGGCGTTCGAGATCACGCGCAGGACCACCTTGTCGGGCAGGCCCCGCTCGTCCGCCTTTCCCGCGCCGGGACCCCAGGTGCGGTCCTTGCGGCGGGTGAGCGTGTAGTGGTCGTTCGCCACGGCCTCGGTGAGGGTGAACATGCCGGTGCCGGCCCCGCCCTTGGCGAGCAGCGAACGGTTCTTCAGGCCCGCCGCGCACACGATGGGCAGACTGCCCGTGTTGCGGAGCAGGAAGGCGTCCGGCGCACCGCTGGTCACGGTGACGGTGCGCGTCGCGCCGTCGGCCGTCGCCTTGGTCCCGGGCGCGATGCTCAGACCGGCCCTCGGTGACTTGTTCGCCGGATCCCCGACGAAGTTGATGTTGGCCGCGACGTCTCCGGCCGTCAGCGGTGTACCGTCGGCGCAGGTGATGCCGGGCCGCAGGGTGAAGGTGGCCGTGGCCGTCGTGGCCTCCCACTTCTCGGCGAGCCCCGCCACCGGCCGGCCGTCCTGGGCGAGGCCGAGCAGTGAGTCGTAGAGGTAGGCGTCGGCCTGGAGTGCGGCTGACAGAACCGTCATATGGGGGTCGAGTGTCCCGGGGTCGGAGGTGAGCGCCTGGGAGAACGTCTTGCCGTTCACAAGCTCCTTGTCCGCGTCCGGGCCCTGGCTCCCTCCCGGTCCTCCGCACGCGCTCGCGGTGAGCACGACGGCGCCGGCCAGCGTGACGGTGCGCCGCAGGGCCGTTCGCGCGGCCCTGTCGTCGGCGCGCCTCACCTCTCGACCCGTCGGTCGGCACGGCCGGTGTGCACGAACAGCGCGCGGCCCTCTCCGTCGTCGCCGACGAAGGCGTACGGGAGGAACAGCCCCCCCGAGCGGTTCTACGGCGACCAGGGTGTCTCCGTCGTACGCGACCAGTTCGGTCTTCCCGAAAGACTTTCCGACCGCTGTGCTGATCGGGCCCTTGGGGAGGCGCTCGGCCCACAGCCGCCCTTCGGGGTCGTGGCTGACCACGATGTCGAATACGGACGACGCGTAGGTGCCCACGAACCGGGACGCCCGGGCACCGGCCGATTCCGCGCCCGGCGCCGACCGCGCGCCCGGCGCCGGCAGTGCGGGCAGCCCTATCCCGGCCAGCTCGCGCAGAACATGCCCGACGAGTGTGGTGTACAGCGGGAGCGTGTCGCCGCCGTTGGTCAGCAGCGCCACCGCGACATCGTGTTCCGGCACCACCCGCAGGAACGCCGACTGGCCGACCGTACCGCCGTCGTGGCCGACGACCGCGCCGTCCGGCCAGTCGAACAGCGACCAGCCCAGCCCCCAGCCCGTGCCGATGAACCCGAGGTTCGGCAGCTCCACCTGGCGCTGCCGCATGGCGAGCGCGCTCTCCGCCGAGAGGACCCGCGTCCCGTCCGGACCCAGGCCGCCGTCGATGTGCATGCGCGCGAAGGTGATCAAGTCGCGCGGCGGCATCGCCAGCATCGACCCGCCGGGCACGTTCGACCGGGCCAGCGACCAGACCGGCGCCAGGACCGGCCCGTCGCCCTCCGGAGAGGGAAGGTGGCCGATCGCGGCGCGGTGCATGATCGCTTCGTAGGGGGAGGGAGCGGTGTGCGTCAGTCCCAGGGGCTTGCTCAGATACTCGTCCAGACACGTGTCGTAGGGCTTGCCCCGCAGCACCTCGACGAGACGGCCGAGTACACAGAAACCGGCGTTGCTGTACGAGAACATCTCGCCCGGCGCGAAGAGCTGGGGCATGTCGGCGAGCAGCGGTATCAGCTTGGCCACCGCGTCGTCGCCCCGTCCGGTGTCGGTGAAGACGTCCCCCTCGAATCCGCTGGTGTGGCACAGGAGCTGCCGTACGGTGATCTCCGCCGCGGCGTTGTCGTCGGCGAGGACGAACTCCGGGAGATACGTCCGGACCGGCGCGTCGAGGTCCACCGCGCCCTCGTCCACGAGCTGCATCACCAGGGTGGCGGTCCAGACCTTGGTGATCGAGCCGATCTGGAAGACGGAGTCCGTGGTGGCCTCGACGCCGGTGTTCTTGTTCAGGACGCCGGCCGCCCGGGTGATGACCTCACCGTGCGCGTACACCGCGACCGACGCGGCGGGCACCTGGTGTTCGGCCAGCAGCCCGGGCAGGCGGTCTTCCAGCCAGACGTCGAGTTCATTGAGTTTCGACATGCGCACCTCGTTGTGTCTGAGACGGGAGAGCGGGCGATTTCGGGGATGGTAGGACCCGCGCCGTCACCGCCGATTCGTGAAGGACGACGAGAACGGACGGAACATTCATCGCGGCGGACGAACCCC
>NZ_FMDK01000769.1 GCF_900091995.1 Streptomyces sp. MnatMP-M17 | reverse complement strand
CCGCGACCGCCCTGCCATGCCGTGTCGGCGGCGGGGACGGTCGCGGCGCCGCCGTTCGGCTCAGTCCTCCGCCGGAGTGTCCGGTTTGTCGTGCCACTTCGGGTCGGTCTCCCACTCCAGATTCCGCTCCCGCGCGGTGTCCATCGCGTGCGCCGCCTCCTCCGGACTCGCGTACGGGCCGAAACGGTCCGCCGCGCGGCACTGCGGGCCCTCCTCGACCTTCTGGTGGCGCAGGCAGTAGTACCACTCGCCGGGTTTGCCGACCGTACGCTTCTTGAACAGGGCCATCCTCGGCTCCTTCCTCTGAACGCCATGCTGCCCCACACACGCTCGTTAGACTCGCTGGCATGTCTGGCCAGTCACTGCTCATCCCCGGGGAGATCTCTCCCCTCCGTTCCGTACCCGGAAAGATCCGGCGCCCCGAGTACGTCGGGAAGCCCGCGCCCGCGCCGTACACCGGGCCCGAGGTGCAGACCGCCGAGACGGTCGAGCTGATGCGGATCGCCGGGCGGATCGCCGCACAGGCGATGGAGGAAGCCGCCAAGCACATCTCACCGGGCGTCACCACCGACGAGCTGGACCGGGTCGCGCACGAGTTCATGTGCGACCACGGCGCCTATCCGTCGACGCTCGGCTACCGCGGCTTCCCCAAGTCGCTCTGCACGTCGGTCAATGAGGTGATCTGCCACGGGATCCCGGACTCCACGGTGCTCCGCGACGGCGACATCGTGAATCTGGACGTCACGGCGTACATCAACGGCGTCCACGGCGACAACAACGCCACCTATCTCTGCGGCGATGTCGACGAGGAGTCGAGGCTGCTGGTGGAGCGGACCCGTGAGTCGCTGAACCGCGCCATCAAGACCGTGCGGCCCGGACGGCAGATCAATGTGATCGGGCGGGTGATCGAGTCGTACGCCAAGCGGTTCGGCTACGGCGTCGTCAGGGACTTCACCGGCCACGGGATCAACTCGTCCTTCCACTCCGGACTGATCGTCCCGCACTACGACAGCCCGCACGCCACCACCGTCATGCGGACGGGCATGACCTTCACCATCGAGCCGATGCTGACGCTCGGCACCTACGAGCACGACATGTGGGACGACGGCTGGACCGTGGTCACCAAGGACCGGAAGCGGACGGCGCAGTTCGAACACACGCTGGTGGTGACGGACACGGGAGCGGAGATCCTCACTCTTCCGTGAGGTTGCCGTACCGCCGATGCGGGGTAGCGTTTTTACCGACAGGACGTCGGGAACCAGTTGACTTAGGTAAGCCTAAGTAAGAGTATCGCTTGTGGCGGCAGCGCGTGCCGCCACACGGCATTCGCCCGTTCCCGTCCCCTTTGGTCTCCGGAGGCCCGCCTTGGACGCAACCGCCAGCGCCACGCCCTTCTCCACACTCATCCGTGTCGCCTCGCACGAACAGCACACCGAGGCGGAGACCTCGACCTTCATGAGCGATCTGCTGGGCGGCCGGCTCGGTGTGGACGCCTTCACGCGCTACACGGAGCAGCTCTGGTTCGTGTACGGCGCGCTGGAGAGCGCCATGGACGCGCTGAGATCGGACCCGGTCGCCGGGCCCTTCATCCGGCCGGAGCTGGCCCGTACGCCCGAGCTGGAGCGCGATCTCGCGCATCTGCGCGGTCCCCGGTGGCGCGAGGGCCTCGACCCACTGCCCGCCACCGCCGCGTATGCCGCGAGGATCGGGGAGTGCGCGCGCACCTGGCCGGGCGGATATGTGGCACACCACTACACCCGCTATCTCGGCGATCTCTCCGGCGGCCAGATCATCCGCGACAAGGCGGAGAAGACCTGGGGCTTCTCCCGCAAGGGCGACGGCGTCCGGTTCTATGTCTTCGAGGAGATCCCCAACCCGGCTGCGTTCAAGCGGACTTACCGCGAACTGCTGGACGGGCTGGCGGCGGACGATCTGGAGAAGCAGCGGATCGTCGACGAGTGCAAGCGCGCGTTCGACTTCAACGGCGCGGTCTTCCGTGACCTGGGAACGCGGTTCCCGCTGAGCGCGTAAGGGCCTTCAGCCGGACACGCTACGAGGGACCCGGTCCAGCGCCGTCCTGATCGTGACGGCGGGATCGGGCACATCCAGCCCCAGGACACGCAGCCGTGCGGCCACCTCCAGGATCGGTGTACCGAGGACGACACGGGCGCGGATGAGATGGCTGAGCGGGACGGGATTACTGTCGCGGAGCCAGGAACCGCCGGTTTCGAGGTCTCTCTCCAGCAGCCTCACATCGTCCGTCTCCCGATCCTGCGGTGGCGTGCGGGAGACGCTCAGCCCGTACGCGGCCAGCCGTTCCACCACATAAGAGATCGGAACGCGCAGCCGATCGGCGACCTCGATCAGCCGGTACGGTGTGATGAGGCGTTCGTCTTCGAGCCAGGGCCGCAAGCCGTCCCTGTCGGCACTCAGTATCACGAGGTCGTGGCGGTCCGGCTGCTCCGGCAGCGGCTCGTCCGGAATGCTCAGCCCGTATGCGGCGAGGCGCCCGGCCGCTTCGTTGGGCGAGATCCCGAATTCCCTCGCGTTCATCAGATGGCCGATGTGAATCCGGTCACCGCTTGTCCACCACGGGGGCCCGTTCGTGCCGCTTATGCTGAGCAGGGCCTGATCGTGTCGGTCGTACGGGCGGTCGGGCAGCGTATCCGGCACGGTGAAGCCCAGGCCACGAAGGCGCGACGCCACCCTGGCCAGGGACCAGCCCAGAACGTCCGCCGCTCTGACGAGATGGCCGGGAGGAACAGGTTCGCCGATATCCAGCCAGTACCAGTCGTCCCTCGCCGGATCGTGGCTCAGAAGCCGTCGATCGTCGCCGTCGGGCCGCTCGGGAATCGCGCCCAGTTCGGCGGTCAGCCCGTAGGAGGCGAGCACCCGGCACAGGAGAGAGACCGGTTTTCCGAGTCTGATGCCGGCATGGACGAGATGCTCTGGTCTCACCGGCTGCCCGGCCGGCAGCCAACGCGCAAATATCTCGCCCCAGTTGTAATCGAGAAGCGGCAGATCAGCCGGATCCGGCGCGTCCGGCAGATGACCGACGCAGGTGACGTCGAAGCCGTAGCGCTCCATACGGCGTGCGGCATCGCCGGTGCCGATGCCCAGTTGGACATGCGCGCGTACGAGATGTCCCGGCGGCACCGGGTCCTCGATGGCCAGCCATCCGGGCCGGCCGTCCATCCTCTGGCTGAGCAGGGCGAGATCGACCGGATCGGGAACCGAGTCGTCCGCGAAGTCGGCGTACCGCAGTGGCTGGACATTGAGGGCGGACACACGACGGGCGACCTGACGCAGTGTCAAGCCGGTCCGCATCGCGGCCCAGAGAATCCGGCCGGGCTCGTCCCGTTCATCCATCAGGGGCCATCGTGGCCCGGGGGCAGCGCCCTCACCGACGGTGAGCAGTTTGAGGTCCGACGGCAGCGCGGGCAGCAGCCGACCGGCGTCGGCGATCTCCGGTACCACCTCCGCCAGCGCGTCGGTCTCGGCGCTGGGCCCATGGGCGAGCAGCCGCCACAGCAGGACATGGTCCGGCACCTCTCCGTTCACACGCCGCACCTGGGCGGAGCCGGTCCGCAGCACATCCTTCGGCTCCTCCCGCGCGGCTATCTGGGCATCCGGTGGAAAACAGCCGGCCACGGCGGTCTCGAAGCGCCGGTCGTTCAGGCGCAGGGTGTACCCGCGGGCGGTGGCCGCCCGGGCGACGACATCGGCCACCTGCGGACTCTCGTCTCCCACCGCGCTGATCCACTCAAGGTCCAGCAGAGTCTCCTCGGAGGAGACCAATTGCTCCGCCGCCGTCTCCAAAAGCCTTTTCACGGACGCGGAGACGTCGTCCAGGATCTGTGTACGGTCCACCGAGAGCCGAGGAGGCGATGTGGCACCGGCGAGATTGACCACCGCGCCGCGCAAGCCGTCATCGGTGTCGCCCGCGAGGATGCCTCGCCGTACGGCCGGTCGGGCCAGCAGGCCGTCCACCAGCAGCCCGCCGCCGTGCTCGCACCACACCACCTGGCCGTCCTGAGCGCCTTCCCGCCGCTGGACGAGACCGCCGTGCGCGTCGATCCCGGGCTCCTGCTCCCAGGAAGGGCGGACTCTGGCCTTCAGCACCCAGGGATCCCAGGTCTCCTCCTCCCTACCATGTGTCGCGGTGGTGGTGAACTCGGCGATGCCCAGCAGCCGGCGCAGCACCTTCACACAGGACGGCGCCGTCGCGCCGTCGCGCAGATACAGCCGTACCCAGGTGCCGCTCTTCCTTCCCATCGACGCCGACTCGTCGATCCGGAAGAAGTGGCCCGGTCCGGTGATGACGGCGGTCAGTTCCCGGCCCTTGACGCCCTCGGCGTCCGTACGACGCGTGGTGACCCGGATCTCATCGGCGAGCATGAAGTAGCTCAGCACTCCGATACCGAAGCGGCTGTTGGCCCTGAACCGCACCGGCTCTTCGAGAACACTCCAGCCCGCTTCCTCCTTGAGGAAGTCCGGTTGCTGGGTGAACCGCGCCCCGGCCTGGGAGAAGACGCCGATCAGATCCTCCTCGCGCATACCGACTCCGTTGTCACGGCAGTCGAGATAGGCGCGCCCGGACTCGTCCGTGCCCTGTTCGAGCCAGATCCGGCCGTTGTAGGAGGAGTCCCTGTCATCGGTCTGGAGGAAAGCGAGTTCACGGGCCTGCCGGAAGCGGCAGGCGTCGAGCGCGTTCTGATACAGCTCCCGGACGGCCAGCGCGCGATCACCGTAGAGGTTCTCGCCCATCAGGAGTTCCTGCACACTCTCGTCGTCCAGCCGGAAACGGGGCACCTCGCTTCCGGAGACGCGTTGTCCCTTGTCATTGACGTGGCGCACCCCGTCGGCCCACGCATGTGCGGGCACTCCCCGCAGCGCCTCCTGCGGCTCCTGTGTCTCGGCCGCGTGGCGCACGGCGCGCAGCAGTGTGTCCACCCGTGTGACATGTTCCCGGAGCGCCGCCACCACGGCGGGATGCCGGCAGCCCGCGTTGAGCTCCCGGCCGTCCGGTTGCAGCCGCCACTCCGCTTTCCGGAGGATGCCGTGCAGGTCCTCCAGATCCACCGGGCCGGGAATGCCGACGCGCTTGACGACGACCGGCGAGAGATCGGTGATCTCGATCGCGAAGGCATGAGCGACGGCGTACAGAACGCCGACCAGCACGCCCCGCAGGTTCTGTTCGTCGGGATCACCGCTGAAAACCGGGTCGTACTTGTACAGGGAAGAACCTGAAGTGCTGTCGCACAGTTCATTGAGCTTGAGCCGTGGTGTGCCGAGCAGCCTCGCCACCCGGAGTTCACCGAGCACCTGCCAGATCGCGGAGTCGTCTCCCCGGCCGGCCGCGGACAGCATGGTCCTGACCGTCTTCGTGTGATCGAGCAGACCGTCCTGGGCCAGCCACTGGTGGAACAGCCACCAGCCGATCTGCGCCCTCCCCCCGTCCCGGCCCTGGAGAGCGGGAAGGTTCGCCCGGCGCACCAACCGGTCGTATCCCTGCCTCCGTACGAAGCCGGCGAACCAGCCGCGTTCAGGTGTGTCGGCGCGCTCAGGCCTGTCGTCGGACGTGGGCTGTCCGAGGTCCGCGGGCCCTACGGTACGGAGCCGGGCCGCCAGCAGCGCCGTGGATACGTGGTGGAGCAACGGCAGCAGGGCGAGAAGCGCGGCCTCCCCGGGGACGAGGGAGACCGGCGTGCTGTCCTGCTGCTTCCGCGCCGTCTTGAGCGCGAGCAGCAGCGACTTGCTGATCCGCTGGGCGAGTTGACCGTCCCACCATGGGTCCTCGGTCAGCTCGCTCTCCGCCTCGTCCCGCAGAGCGGCCAGCCGGAGGGCGGCTGTCACCGCCTGCTCCTTGAGCGGCAGATGGTCGAAGTCCTCGGACGCGTAGTTCCAGACCGCGGAGGTCTCGACCAGACGGGCCCATGGGTCAGCGGATTCCGCGGGCTGCCCGTCCCGTCCAACGGCGGTGCCATGGGCGGCGGTTCCGCCGGTGTTCCGGGCGGGCTGCGCCCGGTCGACGAGGGTCCGCCAGTACTTCTCGTTCGGCTCCTTCTCACCGGCCCAGTCGCACCACAGGCGCACCAGCGCCCAGACCTTGCCCGGATCGCGAGGAACACGCGCGTTCGTCGGGTCCTTGGGCAGCCAACTGCTGATTTCCTGGTTGCGGATGACGGTCCCGTAGGGCGGGCGGGCGAGCGCACTCACCATCTCGTAATGCGAGTGCGGCAGCCCGGCGTCTCTCCTCGCGTCCTGAGCCCGCCTCTTGAGCACCGACAACTCGTCGTAGAGCCTGCGGGCGTCCCCCGTGATGATGACGGCCTCCTCGCGCTGTGCCCCGGAGCGGGAACCGCCCGCAGCGGGCGGCTGCGGGCAACGTAGTGGCCAGCAGTTTAGAGCGGGTTCGCCCGCTGTGCCCGCACTTCCTGACGGGCAGTCAGCCCTCCCTCGATTCTTCAACCAGTGCCCCGGCGCCGGGCCGGGCGGAAGACCTGGGAGTTCCCATGGGGAAGAACAAGCGCAGCACGGTGCGGAAGCTTGGACGGGCGGCCATGTTCAGCGCGGTACGAGGACTGGCTTCGGCGGCCGGAGCCACGGTCCTGACCGGGATCATCTGGTGGATCCAGAGCCGTTGAGCTCGTTGAGCGGTGCCTGCCGGACGGTCTCAGTGGGCCGTCAACAGGCGTACTCGGCCGCCTATTTCGATGGTGCCACCAGGGCCCGGGGCCGTGATCAGTTGGGAGCCGCGGCCCTGGGTGATGTTCAGAGCCCGGCCCAGTTGTGCGGTGAGGAGGAGGGCCGCCGCGCCGGTTGCCTCGTCCTCCGGGATGCCGTCGTCACGGCGGGGGAAGGCGCGGGCCCTGACGCGGCCCGCCGCCTCGTCCTGCCAGGCCCAGGCGTAGAGCCAGCCGTCGCCGGGCGGTGGCGCGGGCAGGGCGTCGACCTCGGCGGTGGTGGCGTACTGGCGGAGCGTGCGCGGCGGCGCCCACTCCGGACGGGCCGTGATCCAGGTGAACTCGCCGTCCTGGCGGACCCATACCTCGCCCGCCGGCGGATTCACGGTCTCCAGGTCGAGCAGCCAGGCCGCGCCGACGAGCGGATGGCCGGCGAACGGGAGGCGCAGGCCCGGCGTGTAGATGTCGACCACACCGCGCTCGGGATCGTCGACGAACACGGTCTCGCTGTAGCCGAGCCGGGCGGCGAGCGCCTGCCGCGCCGCCCGATCCGGGTGGCGCCGCCCTTCGCGGACGACGCCGAGCGTATTGCCATGTCGGCCATCGGCACCGCAGAAGACGCTCAGTACGTCGATGTCTGTCACCCGGGCATTCAAGCATCACGGAAACAGGTCCGTACCGCCGCCCGTTCTCCTCCTCGGCGGTACGGACCTGCTCGTACGCGATGTCCTTACGCGATCTCCTCCTGCGCCGTACCTCGGCGCCTGGCCA
>NZ_FMDK01000122.1 GCF_900091995.1 Streptomyces sp. MnatMP-M17 | reverse complement strand
GAAGCGCACCGCTGTCGTGCCGGCCAGATTGGCGCCGTAGATGTCCACCGTCGTCCCGCCTCCCGTCGCCCCCTGGCTGGGGGCGAGGGACAGGCCCGTGGTGTAGGTGTAGGCCGTCGTCGCACTGCCACTGGAGTTGGTGACGGTGACCGTCGCGGTGCCCAGCGCGTGCGCCGGCGCGGTGGCGGTGATCTGGCCATCGGAGTTGACCGTGAACGTGACGGTGGTGCCGCCGAAGGTCACCGAGGTGACCGTCGGAGTGTTGAAATTGGCGCCCGTGATCACCACCGGGTTGCCGCCCGCAACCGTCCCCGAAGAGGGGCTGATACCAGAAATCGTGGGTGTCGCCATCGCGATCCTCCCCCTTGCGTCTGTCTGCGTGGGCAGACCTGCTGGGGTGCTCGCGACATGGGCGAATCTCAAGCACATTCACCGTAAGTAGCTACGTATGTGCATACTGTAGCGACCTTTCGGCTGTCCGGGATTACTCCGTTCGGCTGAAAGGCCACGTGCCCTTCGGGTGGCTATCGAGACACGCGTTGAGCAGCATTCACACGCTGACCCATACGGGTGACAAGGGAGTGGTTCTCTTGTCGGGCAATCAGCCGTAATGCGTTACTGCTTGCGTACATCCGACGCCGGTGGGCCGCCCGTCCCTCTCCCGGGGGCGCGTTACCACCGGTGTGGCCGCTGGGCCTTCCCGCCTGCGAAGCCGGCCATTTCTGTGACCGCGATGCCGCGAGACGCGTCCTCGGCGGGGAAACGAGAAAGCTCACCCGACAAACACGTTGCGTGAGGAATCCCATGCCTGTTTCTCCTGATCAGGGCACCACCGCCGGCGGCACGACAGTGACCATCACGGGTACGAACCTCGACGGGGTCACCGCGGTGCACTTCGGTTCCAGGCCGTCCACCAGCTTCACCGGTGTCTCTCCCAGTCTGGTCACCGCTTTGTCGCCCCCGGGTACCGGCGTGGTAGGGGTGACAGTCACAACCCCCGGCGGCATCAGCAACCCGGAACCGTTCTTCTATATCGACGCGCCGCTGATTTTCTCCGTCAGCCCGGCCGCAGGACAGTTCGAGGGAGGCAACTCCGTCACCATCACCGGCCGGAACCTGGCCACAGCCAGCGCCGTGAACTTCGGATCCAACGCGGGCACGACCACCAGCGTCAGCGACACCGAGATCACCGTCACGGTCCCCACGGCAAGCAGCGTCGGTACGGTTGCGATCACCGTGGTCACAGCGGGCGGCAGCGCCGACGGAATCGGCTACAGCTACTTCGCCAACCCCGTGTTGACCGCACTCGAACCCGCCTCCGGGCCAGTGTCGGGCGGCAACATCGTCACGATCACCGGAACCGACTTGAGCTCGGCCCAGCAGGTGGTCTTCGGCCCCGACGCGATCGAGCGCGGGGGGCCGAACGCTCTGTTCACCGTCGTCTCCGACACCGCGATCGCCGCTGTCGCACCGCCGAACCCGGCAGGTGCGGCCGACGTCATCGTCGATACGCCCGGCGGTGCCTTCAGCCTGCCCGGTGGCTACACCTACCTCACGGGCCCCAGCATCTGACTCCCGAGCAGACAGACCGGAGCCCGGGCTCCGGGCGCGATCCCCGTAACGCCCGGTGCCGGGCACGACGCCCGTCACCGGGTGCCGCGCTGCTGAACGGCGCCGGCGGGGCAGGCGAACGCGGGCCGGATCAGCTCCCCGCCGTGTCAGTTGGTCACTATTGGGTGGGATTTATGGATGAGGGTGCCGGTACGTCCGGGGGCCTGTCATGGTAGTTGGGTGACACGGGAAATGGCTTCTGGGGACGAACCGTTGTGGCGTGTGCTGCCCGACGACCGGGAGTGGCGTCATGATCTGCGTACGCTCGGGGATCGGCTGCTCGATCACCTCGCGGTCGGGGCAGGCACAGCCGAGGGCCGCTGGGAGCTGCCCCGGGCTCCGTACGCGGCGGCGGCCGACGCCTGCGCCTGCCTCAACGCCGCCGTGCCGGCATCGGCCGGCACCGGGCTGTACACGCTGCGCGGTCCTGACGGGACACCCCAGCAGGCCGTGCATGTCGTCGAGGTGTCATCCGCGGAACTGGATGCCCTGTGGGAGGTGTTCGTAGCGCTCCTCCGTACGCTGGAGGACGAACCGGGCACTGAGGAACTGAGGGACCTGGTCCAGCAGGTCGGCGCCCGCTGGAGCGACGTTTCACGCTCCCCGGAGGAGTTGATCGCTCAACTGCAGCGCGTGGTGACCGTACTGGAGCTGGACATCCCCGCGGTCCAGACCCTGGCGCGAGCGATCACCTCCGGCCCGAGAGGACAGCCCCTCGACGAAGTGGCCCAAAGCGCCTATGCGGCGGTGACGACGAGTTGGGCGGCCGTGCTGGCCGGCTGAACGGCCGTATCGGGTGTGAGCGTCCGTGTGGATGCACGAGAGATGAGTGCTCCGGACCGCAGCCGCTGATCCGTAGGCACTCATCACACCACCCGTCAATGTTCGCCCGCAGGTCCGCCTCGCACACCCCAACCCGCCACCGGCCGGCGGATGAACGGTCGGTGCCGGTGCGCGACATCAGATGGAGGGCGGAGGGACCCGGGTGTAGACCAGCGCCGGGCTTGTGCCGCCAGGGGTGGTCACGGTGACGGCGACAGGCCCGGCGGTTCCGGGCGGGGCCTGGGCGGTGAGCTGGGTGTCCGAGACGATGGTGAACGCGGCGGGAGCCGCGCCGAACATCACCGCGGTGGTTGCGGCGAGGCCGGTGCCGGTCAGGGTGACGGTGTTCCCGCCGGACACGGGCCCCTGGGCGGGGTTGAGAGAAGTGAGACCGGGCGTCGTGAGGTAGGTGTAGGGGATTCCGTTGCTCGTCCCGCCGGCCGTGGTGACGGTGATCTGCACCGTGCCCGCAGCCGCGGGCGGGGCGACCGCGGTGAGCTGGGTGTCCGAGACGGCCGTGAAGGAACTGGCGGCCGTGGCACCAAACCGTACCGCGGTGGCCTCGATCAGGTGAGCCCCGGTCAGAACGACGGCGTTGCCGCCGGAGACGGGACCCGAGACCGGGCTCGCACCGGCGAGGGCGGGCGTGGCGACGTAGAAGTAGGTGGTTCCCGGCACGCTGGTACCGCCGGAGGCGAAGGCGGTGACGGCGACAGGCCCGGCGGCTCCCGCCGGAACGACAGCGGTGATCTGGGTCGGGGAGACCACCGTGAAGCTGGTGGCGGGGACGGCGCCGAAGGTGACCGCGGTGGTTCCGGTGAAGCCGGTGCCGGTCAGGGTGACGGTGTTCCCGCCGGACACGGGCCCCTGGGCGGGGCTCACGCCGCTCACGACCGGGACGACGGCGTAGGTGTAGGGGATTCCGTTGCTCGTGCCGCCGGGCGCGGTGACGGTGACCTGGACCGTCCCGGTGCCGGCCGGAGCGACAGCCACGATGTGTGTGCTGGAGATGACAGTGAACGAGGTCGCCGCGGTGGCGCCGAACCGTACCGCCGTCGCACTGGACAGCCCCGTCCCCGTCAGCGTGACCGTCGTACCACCTGACACGGGACCGGACGGAGGAACCACCGAACTGAGGGCGGGCACGGCCACGGTGACGTAGGTGTAGGTGACGAACTGGGAGCTGGTGCCGCCGGGTGTGGTGACGGTGACCTGCACGGTGCCCGTCCCGGCCGGTGCCACCGCGGTGATCCGCGTGTCGGAGATGACGGTGAACAAGGTCGCCGCCGTGGCGCCGAACCGGACGGCGGTGGTTCCGGTGAAGCCGGTGCCGGTCATGGTGACGCTGGTGCCTCCTGCGGAGGAACCCGAGGTGGGGGAGAGGGAACTGACCGTGGGCGGGCCTGCGGCCAGCGGTCGGTCGGTCGGAGCGGTCGGCGGGTTCGCGGGGTTGTTCAAGAGCATGTCCTTAGACAGTGAGGGCGCGGCCCGGGCCGGCCGCGCCGGAAGAGCCGGCGCGGAGCTCGTCAGGGAGCACCCGCGCCTGGGCCCGCCCGGGAGCGAGGGGAACGCGCTGCCCGGGCGGGCGGTCTGTGCGCCGAGGTCAGATGCCAGGACCGGCGACGTAGGTGAACGCGCCTGTCCCGGTGGCGCTGCCACCCGACGTGGTCACGACGATGTCGACGGCACCGGGAGTGCCGCCCACGGCGGGCGGGGTGACGAAGGTGAGGGTGGTGTTACTGATGACGGCGAACGGTGCCGCGACGCCGCCCACGGTCACCGACTGGGTGGTGGCGAGGTCGGTGCCGGGAAGGGTCACCGCGGTTCCGCCGGCCACCGGACCGGAGGCGGGCACCGGGGTACCGATCGTGGGGCCGTCGATGTAGGTGTACGACAGGCCGTTGTTGGTGCCGCCGGCGGTGGTCACGCTGACACCGACCGGCCCGGCCGCCACACCCTCCGGGACGGTGACGGTGATCTGGCTGTCACTGACCACGGTCGGGACTGCGGTGACGGTGCCGAAGGCCACCGAGGTCGCGGTGGACAGGCCGGTGCCGGTGATGGTGACGGTGTTCCCGCCCGCCGTGACACCGGAAACCGGGCTCAGGCCGGACTTGAACGGGGCGCCGACGTAGAAGTACGTCACCGGGTTGCTGGTCCCGCCCGGGGTGGTCACGGTCACCCCGACCGTACCCGTCCCGGAGGGGGCGATAACGGTGACCGAAGTGGCCGTGTTGGCCGTGATGGTGGCCAGCTTCGAGCCGAAGTGCACGGCTGTGGCACCGGCCAGGTTGGTGCCGGTGATGGTGACGGTGTTCCCGCCTCCGGTGGATCCCTGGCTGGGGGAGATAGGCATGGCTGACTCCTTCAGTGATGTGGGTAGACAAGGGAAATGGAGAACCGCGACGGGCGGATTCCGCCCGCGAGGGACCGGGTTCTCCGCGCAGGGGCCGGAACCCTGGCGACGGCCGACGGGCTGTCAGCCCGTGCAGCCGGGAACGCTGCCCGCAGGGGCGCAGTTGTCCGGGGCGTTGCCGCTGATGTTGCTGGCCAGCAGGATCACGGCGCCGGAGTTCTCGTACACGCCACCGCCGGAACTGGTGGCGGTATTGCCGGTGACGCTGGTGGCGGTGAGAGAGACGGTGCCGCTGTCGGTGTAGATACCGCCGCCGGCGACGGCGGTGTTGCGGGTGACCGCGCCGGCCAACAGCGACACCTCACCGCCCCGGTTCGCGATACCGCCACCGGGGAACGGAGCCACCGCGCGGCCGCCGCTGATGGTGACCGCGGCGAGATCGAGCCTGCCGTTGGTACCCGGGACGCTGGCGGCGCCGTTGACTTCCAGGATCCTGAACGGCGTGGCGGACGGGGCGCGGGTGATGGTGGTTCCCAACCCCGCCATGGTGATCGGGGTCGTGATGGGCGGCAGTCCCACTGGTCCGTCGTCCGATCCGCTGCCGTGGGCACTGGTCAGCGTGTACGTGCAGAACGGAGCCAGTGCCAGGACGTCCCCGCCGCCCGCGTTCGCCACGTTGATCGCCGTCACCAGTGACTTCTCGCTGCACAGCACGGGGATCTCGGCGTGCGCGGTGCCCGGCACCGCGACCACACCCACGGCGAGGGCGCAGATGACGAGCACGGACCGGAGAGAACGGACAGTTGGCATGACGCCCCTCACTTGGGATCACGTGAGCCGCCGCGTCCGTCGGCGCAGGCGAACAGCGCCGACGGGTCGATCCGCGTCCTCCGTCGGGGGAGCCCGATACGGCACCACGCCCCACCGGTACCGGGCCGGACGCCCGGACAGGACAAACGGCAGGCCGTTCGCCACTCCCCCGGAGAGGATGGGCGGCCCACCGGTTTGGAGTAACCAGTAGTCCACCGGGGTGAATGCGGCAGCAATAGCCTTGAGGTGAAGTCACCCGAATGGAAGAGCGCGCGAAATCCCGGGACATGGCGCGTACCACCCGCGTACTCCCCGCCTCGAGGCCTCAGCCGCTCGTCGCCCCAACCGTCGTCGCGGCGTCACGTTCCGGCGAGGCCGCCGACCGCCGAAGCACAGCACACAGCGGCGCAGTGCCGGAGCGACGCAGCGACTCACCCGGTCTCGGTCGCTTTCCCGTTCCGGAACTGAGAAGAGCAGGTCGGAGTACGTATGGAGACCCGGACAGCGACCGAAGCGACTGAAGGTCCCGGTCTATGACGCGCACACGCGCACCCGGGATGTCTTCATAATCCCCGGCTTCGGTCGCTTGCGTCGCTTCCCTGGCCGGCACCACTGTTCTGACCTGCGGGTTTCCGCGCCTGGGGCGGCAGCGACCGAGACGCTGAGCCGCTGGTGAATCTCGGTCGCTGCCGCGCGAGGACCGCGGTCAGGCTTTCGGAAGCGTCATGCCGAGCTCACGCATCGCGTCGGACGGCGGTCCGCCCTCCGAGCGCTGGGTCTTGTAGCCCTTGACGCGGGGGGCGATGGTGCGGGGATCAACTGCTTCGGACGGCGCGCCCGAGGCGTAGAGGCCGTCGGGCTGTCCGTCACGGTCGTGGGGCAGGAGCCAGAAGACGCGGCGCAGGAAGGTGCCGGAGGCACGTGAGGAACGGGCGGTGGGGCCGAGTACGGCGTAGCCGACCATACGGCCGTCGCGGTGGTAGGCGGGCCTTCCCCGGCGGGTGGGAAGCCGGTCGAGGCTCTGGCGGACGTACTCGAGTCCGTCGGTGTCCTCGAGCCAGACGAGGTGATTCTCGTGAGCAAGCTGGCCGGGCTCGATGAGGGCACTCATGAGTTCTCTCCCGTCTCAGGGTTCAGCCCGATACCGGGGTAGAACTTGCGTTGGTTCGATAGGATCATCTTTCTGGGTGTGGCGATGCCGACGGTCTCGCGGACACGCGCGGCGAACGCTCGTGAAGAGACCGGGTTGGCGCCCTCGAGCTGGCACCAGTTCCGGTAGCTGCTGTACAGCTGGGCCTGTTCCGCGCGCATGGCGGGGTCCATGGTGCAGCATTCGCCCAGGAACCGGCCCGTGTGATCCTCGGTCTCCGCGTAGGCGCTGGTCGCGGTACGTACCTGCTGGGGGCCGGTCAGATCGCGGGGGCCGTTCAGATAGCGGCGGGCGCCGACGATGAGCCAGTGCAGGATGCCGGATCCTTCTTCGGTGACCAGAGCGTCGGCGAGGTTGTCGACCTTCCGGTCGTCCGCGACGATCCGCTCGAACGGGATCAGCTTCATCCGGCGCCAGAACGCGTAGCCGCCGGTGCCGACCTCGGGGCGGTGGTTGCCGAGCAGCCACAGTTTGTGGGTGGGGGTGAAGCTGAAGAAGTCCTGCCGCATCCTGCGGGCCTTGATCCGGTCGCCGCCGGTCAGCAGCTTGACGCGGGACTCGTCGAAGCGGTCGCCAGGCTTGAGTTCGGAGCAGACGATGATGCGGCGCCCGTGCAGCTCGGCGAGGTCGGTGGGGTGCCCTTCGAAAGGCCGGGCCATCAGGAACCCTGGCGGGGCGGCGTCGGCGTAATCGGCCAGCAGCTTGACCATGACATCCAGCAGGACGCTCTTGCCGTTCTTTCCCTGCCCGTACAGGAAGGGCATGATCTGCGCGCCGACATCACCGGTGATCGAGTAGCCCAGCAGCTCCTGCAGGAAGCTGATCATCTGTCTTCCGTCGGCGTCGTCGCCGAACGTGTCGGTGAGGAACCGCCGCCAGCGTGGTGTTTCCACCGGCCGGGGCTCCACGCTCGTGACACGGGAGTGGTAGTGCTTCTCCGGATCCGGCGCGACCACCAGGCCGGTGTTGAGGTCCACGACCCCTCCCGGCGTGCACAGGGCATAGGGATCGGCGTCCAGGAGCGAGGCGTTGAGAACCATCCCCGGTGCGGCCTTGGCCTGTATCAGCATGGCTTTCATCCCTGACGTCGACAGAGCCCGCCTGCGGTGCCGGCGCAGCTCCGTTCCGGCGTGGCGGGCGTGCGGGTCGGTCTCCGCCAGTGCCTCGGCCATCTCACCGGCCGCCCACAGCACCGTGTCGTCCTCGTCGATCTCCCACCGGTGGCCCGACCACCGGTACCAGCCCAGACCCGGCACATGCCTGAAGTCCCGCCCGTAGAGGGCGACGAACAGCTTGGCGTTGCCGCGGTCGCTGAGACTGTCGGGCAGCAGGCCGTGCTCGGTGGCCCGCATCGCTGGCGGCGCGGGTCTCTTGGAAGCCTGCGCCGGAACGGAGGCGGCGGGGGGAGCGAGCAGAATCTGGCGTGCGACCTCTTGGGGGTCGAACAGCCCCTCGTCGTGGCTCGGTACCTGATTCACCTTCATCCTCCCAGTTCGAGGGGACGGCGGCGGCCCGCGTTCATCCCGGACTGGATAATTCGCCGTGCCCTGTGCTCCTGGCCCGGACGTACGTGAACCGCTGCCGCGACGAGGGCCGCTTCCGCGTCCGTCGCCGCCAGATGGCCCGCGGCGACCAGGCCGCCCGCGGTGTAGGCGGCACGGTTGAGCTTCTCGGTGAAACCTGCTCCCTCCGCCACCGTGGCGCAGTCGAATACGGGGGCCAGGACGGTGGTCAGAGTCGCTTCCGCGGGGCGGGAGCCGCCGCCCGCGGCCAGGACGGCCTGCCGGGCACGCTGTGGCACGGGTGCGGTACGGTCCCGCCGGGAGGGCGGTGCCGGGCGGTGGCCGGTACGGGCGAGTTCCACGGCGAGCCAGTCCGGCAGCGGCGCCGGACGACGCGTGGGCCCGAGGATCCGGTAGGTCCCGGCGGCTGTCCTCGTCCCGGGCGCGACGATGTAGCCGCCGCAGGCACGCACATCCACCTGCCAGGCCAGTGCCCGGCCCGACGCCGAGCCCGCCGAACACCGCCACTTGTGCCCCGGCTCGGCGGTGTACCAGATGTGCAGCCCTCCGGACGGGGTCCGCACCCGTAGCGTCGCCCCGTCACGGGCCGGGTCCTCGGCACCCCGCAGGGCCGCGAGGAGAGCGAGGCTGTGAAAACCGTGCTGGAGTCCGTGCAGCGGCACTGACGGGGGGATCACGATGCCTGGCAGCAGCCGGTCCCGCCCGGGCAGCGGTGTCTCGTGCGCGTCGACGTCGATGACCACCAGGCCGGCCGGCCCGCACGCGACCCCCACCCCGAACCCGGGCTGTTCCGTCCACCACCTCCGGATACGCCCGGCATCGAGGGTCGCGGCGTGGAAACCGTGACACCAGCGCCCCTGCGGGATGCACGGGCACTCCCGGTAGCTGTGGCGAGGGTCCTGGCAATCACGGCAATTGGCCGGAGGTGTCTTGCGACGGGAGGCCAGCGGATGTACCGGCCAGCCCTGCCGGGCGCACCACAGCGCGATCGACAGGACGTCAGGCAGGGGAGCTGCCTCTTGAGACGCTACGGTCCGGCCTGAGTTGCCGTCACAAAGACGCAGCTCAGGAACCATGCTTACTCCTTTCAGCGACTGAAGCGACTCAAATTCCGAACAGATGGAGCGCGGGTCGGCAAGAGAATGCCCGGCCCCGCACAAGGCTCACCCGCTGCCCGGCGGTCCGCGTTCGTCCGGCCTCACGGAGCAATATCAACTTGCCGAATCTCCAGGCAGACCCGACGAAACCTGCCGATGGCGACAAGCGGTCCATCGCTGTCCTATGGGCAAGGCTCAAGATCGGTCACCTTGTCGTTGAGTGGATCTTCCGGGTGAAATACGTTCTCGGGATCCGGGCAGAGCTCGCCAGGGGAAGAAGACGAAGAAACTTCGGCTTTACGGGCCGGCGGATCGGCGGGTCAGATCTCACCCGGGTCCCAGGACATGGCGGACGATCTTGCCGCTCTTGTGTCAGCTCCACAACTGCCTCCCTCGACACGATGTGACTTCATTCGCTCGCGTTGAGGCTGCACTATTTCGTAACTCGTCGTCAAACGATCACGGTAAAGCGTTGATCAGGGCCGCCCCGATCGCGGCGGGTCGCACCGGTTGGCAGCTTGTGCCTGTTCACGGCACATGACGAGGCACCTCCGTACCGTGGGTTCGCGAGGGGAATGATGATCTCGTTGGTGACCGTGCAGGTTTCAACCGTTGCCGGGGCGCCGGTGGCCCCTGCCGAAGTCGCAAGGATTCCCCGTCGCTCAATGCCTTCTGCGTGGTCACCGTCGAGAACGGTCATCGCAGCCGATTCGGAAGAAGCGATTCACCAAGGCGAATCCGGAAGAAGCGATTCATCGGGAGGAATGGGTGAATGGTGTAACGTTGATTCCTGCTGGCCATGACACGTCAACGTGTTGCACCCTTCGCCTCCAAAGCCTCAAGTCGGCTCACTCGGAGGCTGTTTTCAATAGCAGCCTACTTATAGCAAGTATATTGCTATAAGTAGGCCATACGGGTGATGGCTCGTCATTTCTGTTGCCGTCATAGGCGACGGAGTGGATAACTTAATTATCCAAACCGGTGGGCTGCCCACCCTCTCCGGGGGAGTGGCCGATCATTTATCTCGTAGCTGCCCAGGTGAGGTGAAGGCCTGGATAGCTGACGAGTGCGATTGCCGCGATGGGCACCCCCGCGGGAGGGGTTTGGATCCGTCAGTCGGTGCCGGTCAACGGTGCCGACTGACGCGGCGGCCCCATGTGACCTCTTCTGGGGGCACCATGCGAGCTTCCCCTCCCCGGCGGTCCGGTGCCGTTGACTCTGTTCCGGCTCCGAGGCCGACGGAGATCCCACCAGCCGTCGGCCGGCTCCCCACTCCTGCACCCGGCGGTGAGACCGCTGCGGTCAACGCGGTGAGCGCCGCCGACGAGGACACCGGGTTACCCGCGCCGTCCCCGGCTGGCCCGACGGGCGCCGCCCGGGGCCCGGGCGTATCAGCGGTACACGTCCTGGCGCTCCGCGGGCCGGACCCCCCTCTCAAGTGGAACTCCGGTGACGACGCTCCGCGCGGACCTCGCCCGCACCACCGTCGTGCGCTCCGCACCCGCTTCTGTGACCGCAGGCTCCGCCACGACCACCGTGTCTCTCCCCCGGCCGGTGTTGTTTCCTGCTTTTCCCCCGGCGCGTTCCGCCCCGGCCCGTCGTATGTCCGGGCCGGCTCTGGCGGGCCCGCGATCCGCTCACCGTCCGGGAGCACGAAGCCGCCTCCCCGCCCACCTGCGCACGACTCAGGACGAGAGGAAGAGCGATGCTGTCGACCAGGCCGGGGGCACAGATCACACTGTCCCCCCGAGAAATCGAGCAGTGGCCGAGAACGGCGTCAGCCCGGGCTCTGGCCGACGACTGGCCCACGCGGCAACCTGCCTCGTTCCGCGTGCCGACGCTGGAGCGGGCGGTACCGATCTGCCGCCACCTGGCCCGGCTGTGGATGGATTCCGAGGACATCACCGATGAAAGCGCTCGGTGCGCGGGCCTGCTCGTGATCTCGGAACTGATGACCAACGCCATCATCCACACGAACAGTGTCTCGATTACTGGGCGCTTACGGAAAACCGGCGGCTGGTTCTTCGTGGAGGTCCAGGACGAGGGCGGAGCGGTGTCCGTCCCGTACCCGCGCCGCTCCGACTACTCCAACGAGTACGGTCGGGGTCTGCTACTGGTCGCGCGATCCGTCCAGGCATTGGGAACACGGCTGGAGACCGACGGCGGCCGCACGTTCTGGGCGCGAATCTCACTGACTGGGTGAGAGGCTCGTCAACGCGCCCCCCACGATGGGCCGATGGGCCGTTCACGGACACGAGCTCCGGGGCAGGACAGTGGCGCAGACGAGGGCTCGTCCGGCTCGAAGCCGGTGGGCCGGTCGCTCGGAACTCCGCTTCCGCGCAGAGGCGCCGGCCTGCGGAAGGGGGCCCGCAGACCGGCGCTGTTCACTGTCCTGGCCGGGCGACGCGGCACTGGAGAGGGACAGCGAGAGGGGATGGTCAGATGTAGGTGAAGCCGCCCGGGACGGTCGCAGCGCCGTTCGCGGTCGTCACCACGACCGGGACGTTGCCAGCGGCGGCGCCCGCCGGGACGATGCCGAACAGCAGGATCCCGGTCGGGTCGGTGCCCAGCACCGTGGCCGGAACTCCGTTGAAGGTGACCGTGCCACCGGTCAGGTTGGTGCCGGCGATCACGAACGGGACTCCGCCGGTGATCGGGCCCGAGGACGGGTTGATGCTGGTGGCGGTGGGGGGAGCGGGCGGCGTCGGGGACACATAGGTGTAGGACGCCGGGTTGCTCGTACCGCCGCTGGTGGTCACGGTGACCGGCACGGTGCCCGCGGCGTGTGCCGGGACCACGACCGTGACAGTGAGTCCCAGTACGTCCTGGGAGACGATGGTGGCCGGCGTGCCGCCGAACAGGACGCTGGTGGCGCCGCCGAGGCCCAGCCCGAAGAGCTGAACCGTGTTGCCCCCCGCGACCGGTCCGGAGTTGGGCAGGACCGCGAGGAGCAGCGGGCCGAAGGGGAAGGGGAGTTGGGGGATCGACCGGGTCTGGTCGGACGAGATGACGGGTGCGGACATGATGGGTCCTCCTGCGAAGTGACTGCGTACGCCGGACCGTTGCGGTCCGTACGGGGACTGACCGGGACCAACGGCGGTCTTCCACACGCCCGGCGCGGGGGGCTAGGAGCGAAGTAAACGGAGAACGCCTCTCGGTCCCTGCGGAGTCGACCGGACAGTGGCCCGCCGCGACGAGTCCGTCCAGGAACGGGCGGACCCAGGAGGGGACCGGTGGTGGACGGGCGTCAGCCGATGGGCATCAGCCGCGGCGCGCGCATCACCGCCCGGCCTCGAGAGGGCGGGCACTTGTCCAGTCGATGACGGGAGCTTCCACCAACTGGTGGCTCTGCCCCGGAGAAGCCCCGCCGTGACAGTGGTCCACTCGCCGAAACCCTGCCAGGAGGAGGGCTGAAACGGGCAGGCCGATTGCCGAGCTCCCCGGAGAGGGATGGGCGACCCACCGGTTCAACGATTCCCAGTAACCACAATGAACGAGTCGACATCAACCCCTGTGACGCCCAATCACCCGAATGGCCCAGTCCGGAACACGGCCCGGCGGCCATGCGTGGACAGTCGTGCGTGGCCTGGCAGGAATCGCGCTGGCCCCAGCGAGATCACGACGCTGTGACCAGCAATCACGGGCGATCACCCAGCGTGTAATATTCCTCTTCCGGCATCTCCACAGTAAAACGATACGGATCTTCCGATACGCCCGAAGGGAATTATCCCGGGGAGTTCCGAAGGGCCAGGAAGGGAAGACTCGCTCTTCAGAAATTACGCCATACGGGTGAACTGTCAACCGCTCCGTTGCGGGATTATCCATCTCCATGGGATAACCGTTCTGAATCCAAACCGGTGGGCTGCCCTCCTCTCCGGGGGGCGCGGCAATCTACGATCTCGCAGAGCTCACCAGTCAGTTCGGCAGCATCAAGGCCGTTCTGTCGCTACGAGTGCCCCTCGACGAGGCAGAGGCGGCTCGCATCACCTCGTCAAGGGGCATCATGCGAGCTTCCCGTACTGTCACATCCCTCCGCGGGCTCTCTCTCCTGGTGTCAGGGCTGGCCGTGATCCCGACTGCCGCCTGGACCTGGACCCCGTGCCGCGCCCCGGGACCGCGCCGGCCACCGCGGCTGCTCCGGTCGGCACCGCCCAAGACGGCACCGTGGCGTTCACAGCGTTTCGCACGCGGGGCCGACCGCCGATACCGCCGGCGCCGCTTCCGAGCCGGATCCCGTGCATACCGACGGACCGGCCGATGGGGTTCCTGGACCAGCTACGCGGTCTCGTGGCGCTCGCCATTCTGTGGTGGCGGCATTTCCGGCTCCGCTCGCACCCCGGCCTGACGGGAAACACCCGCGTCGACGCCACCGCTGATCGCCCGGCGCTCGGCTCAAGCCTTCACAGCGGTATCTGCGACTTTTCCCGGTGTGGAACTCTTCGTTCCCTGATTCGCCCGACTGGAGAGTGCTATGTGTCAACCGGTTCGCATCATGCTCAGCGGGGGGCCGGACGGCACTCCGCCAACCTGGAATGTGGAATCTCTGGAAAGCGAAACGAGAGTGCTGATCCGCCGTGGGAACGGCTATGAGCATTTCGAGTTCGCGGACCGGTACGCCGAATACGAAGGAGAAAAACTACCGGTCTATGACTGGAGCTACCGGACATGTATCGCGGAATAGGGCCTGTTCGAATCCGCTTGGCCGCGGTACAGACCGCTTCCTCCGGCGCACGGCCGCTTACGCGTGGGGCGAAACCGCCTGATCCGAAAGGGATCAAGATGATGACGTATCTGTTGCACGTAGGTGTGTCGTGAGCAGGGCCGCTTCCCCGGGCCGCGGCCGACCAGCACGGGATGCCGTGGTCACCGGTATCGGGTTCTGCCTGCCCGGCGACGGACGCCCTGTCTTCACCGCGGACGACCTGTGGAACATCGCCTCCCGGGGGGCGTCCTGCCTCAAGAAGGACGACACCTATTACGGGTCCGTAGGCCTCTCGGACGCGATGTTCGACGAACGCCTCCCCGACATCCCCCCGTTCTTCTCCCGCCACTACACCGCTGCGCACCGGTTCGGCCTGGTGTCCCTGGCAGAGGCATGCGCGGACGCCGAACTGAATCTCCGCTCCGGCGACTTGGCGGACGCGGCGATCCTGGCCGGGCGCGGCGGGGTGGACGCGAACATCGACAGCTATCTCGCCGTACTGCGAGCCGACCCGGAGACCATTCCCGTCGCAGAGGCGATGGAACTGTTCGTCGCGGCGGAACAGGCCGTCACCCCCTCCGACGTCGCCCTGGTCCAGGGAGCCCTGACCCGTTCGCGAGGCCCCAACTTCACAGTGTCGTGCGGCTGCGCCTCGTCCGCAGTGCAGATCGGCAACGCCCGGCGTCTGATCGCCGACGGCGAGGCCGAAATCGCCGTCGTGACCGGAGTCGACGTCTTCAGCATCACCCTGATCCGTAACATCCAGCGCCTGCTGCAAGGCGCCCAGAAGACATACGAAGCCATCCGCTCCGACGACATGCCCGCCCTGCTGCCGTCCTTCGACTCCCTCATGCGCCCGTACGACCGGCGTGCCGACTGCATCAACCACGGCGAGGGATCGGTCACCGTCATCATGGAGAGCCGCGAGCACGCCTCCCGGCGCGGGGCCCACCTGTACGGTCAGGTGCTCGCCCAGGCCACCACCCGGGACGGGCTGGCCAATCCCCTGGCATCCGACGAGACTGGCAGGGAGCTGGTGAACGCCGTCCGCCGGTGCCTGGGAGACCGCTGGGAGATCGGCCAGGTGCCCTACGTCCACGGCGGCAGCGACGGCAACGTAGTGGTCACCGCCTTCGAGGCGAACGCCATCAGGGAACTGTACGGATCCGCCGCACAGGACCTGCTGATGACGTCCCAGGAGGGCTGTTTCGGGCACAACGGCGCACCGGCGGGCTGTCTCGGTGTGGCTCTGACACTCCTCATGATGGAACGCGGCGAGGTGTGCCCCACCGCGAACTGCGAGCAGCCGGCGGACAACCTCACCTTTGACCCCGTTCCCGGCACGCACACCCGGCCTCTCAGCTTCGACCACGCGCTGAGTTTCAACTATCAGGTCGGCGGGGTGAAAAGCGCCATTCTCCTGGGAAGCCCGGACACCTGAGGTACGGCCGAGTACGGCCCCATGCCCCACAGCCCGTCCCGACGGCCCGCGAGCCTCCCGCCGCCCCGCGCACCCCCTTCGACAAGGAGAACTCCCGTGGGCCGACACAGGCATCCTTCCAGTAAGGCGACGGATTCTCTCGTCGTGATCGGCATGGGCTGCCGGCTCCCCGGCGGCATCGACTCTCCGGCGTCCCTGTGGCGGCTGCTGGCGGAAGGGCGCGAGGCGGTGGGGGACCCCCCGCCGGGCCGCGAGGCGCCGTGGACCCAGGACGGCGCCGAACCGGCTCCCGGCGTCCGTACCCCTCCCCGGCAGGGCGGGTACCTGGGCGACGTGTCCGGTTTCGACGCGGACTTCTTCGGCGTCTCCGGCCGCGAGGCAGACGTACTCGATCCTCAGCACAGGCTGCTGCTGGAGGTGGCCTGGGAGGCGCTGGAGCACGCCGGGCTGCCGCCGGATCAGCTCGCCGGCACACCGACAGGGGTCTTCACCGGCCTCAGCTACAACGACTACATGGATCAGCTCGTCGGGCAGCCCCAGGAACTCGAGGGATCCATTCTGACGAACGGGCACTGCGTCGCCGCAGGCCGTATCTCCTACCTCCTGGGCCTGCACGGCCCCTGTGTGGCACTCGACACGGCTTGCTCATCCTCGCTCGTCGCATTCCATCTGGCCTGCCAGGCGCTGCTCCAGGACGAATGCGATCTCGCCTTGGCCGCCGGCGTCACCCTCATGCTCCGACCCAGAACAACCCTGTCCTTCGCCAGGATGGGAATGCTGTCGCCGACAGGGCGCTGCCACACCTTCGACGTCGCCGCGGACGGCTTCGTCCGCGGCGAAGGCTGTGGTGCCGTTGTCCTCAAACGTTTCACCGACGCCGTGCGGGACGGCGACCGCATTCTCGCCGTCGTCCGTGGCTCCGCGGTGAACCAGGACGGCCGCTCCGACGGCCTGGCCGCTCCCTCTCGCACCGCCCAGCAGGCACTCTTCCGGAAGGCACTCGAGCGCGCCGGGACCGACTCCCGGGACATCGGGATGATCGAGGCTCACGGAACAGGAACCCCGGTCGGCGACCCGATCGAATTCGCCAGCCTGGCGCAGGTGTACGGCACTGGCCACGGCACATGTGCCCTGGGATCGGTCAAGACCAACCTCGGTCATCTGGAACCCGCGGCCGGGATCACCGGACTCATCAAGACCGTCCTGTGCCTCCAGCGGGGACTCATCCCTCCCAACCTCAACTTCACCCGCTGGAATCCGGCCATCTCCGCGGAGAAGACCCGCTTCTTCATTCCCACCGCGCTGACCCCGTGGCCCGTACGGACACCGACGAGACTCGCCGCAGTCTCCTCGTTCGGATTCTCCGGCACCAATGCCCACGTCATCCTCGAACAGCCGCCGCAGGACACCCGCACCGTCCTGCCACGTCCGCGACACACCGGGCTGTCTGCGGCGCCCGAGGTCCTCCTGGTCCCGGCCGGATCCCCGGCCGTCCTGTCGGCCGCGGCACTGCGCCTGGCCGACTGGCTGGAGGGCGACGGCGCGAAGGTGCCGCTGCGCGATGCCGCGTACACCCTGGCCATGCGGCGCAGCGCCGGGCGAGGACGCCTCGGGGTGGTGGCCCGTTCACGGCAGGACGCGGTCGACGCGCTCAGATCGTTCGCGGCGGGCCGGGCGCACCCGGCAGTGGTGTCCGGGGCGACGGGTGTCACCGTCTCCCGCAAGCCGGTATGGGTGTTCTCCGGGCAGGGCTCGCAGTGGCCCGGCATGGGCCGCGACCTGCTCCGACGGGAACCGGCCTTCGCGGCGGCCCTGGCCGAGGCCGATTCCCTCATCGGCGCCGAGGCCGCGTTCTCCGTACTGGACGTGGTGCGCGCCGGCGAGCCGGTGACCGAATGCGGCACGGTGCAGCCGGTGCTGTTCGCCCTGCAGACCGCGCTGGCCGCCACCTGGCGCGCCCACGGCGTTGAGCCCTCCGGTGTCATCGGCCACTCCATGGGAGAAGTGGCGGCTGCCGTCGTGGCCGGAGCGCTGTCCCTGGAGGACGGCGCCCGGGTGATCTGTCGGCGCTCCGCGCTGCTCGCCCGGATCGCGGGAGCCGGCAGCATGGCGACCGTAGGACTGGACCGGGCTGCGGTGGAAGCCGAACTCGCCGCGAGCAGCGCCGAGTCGGTCTCCGTGGCGGTCCTGGCCGCACCGGACTCCACCGTCGTCTCCGGCGACACCGGTCAGGTGGCGGGACTGGTGGCCGCGTGGAAGGCTCGCGGCATCCCGGCGCTGCCCATCTCGGTGGACGTGGCCTCGCACAGCCCGCACGTGGACCCGCTGCTCGCGGACCTCCGTGACGCCCTCCGCGACCTGGCTCCGCAGCGCCCGACGATCCCTTTCTATTCCACTGTCCTGAAGGACCCGCACGAATCGCCGGCCTTCGACGCCGCCTACTGGTGCGCCAACCTGCGCGACCCGGTCCGTTTTTTCCCCGCGGTGGCCGCGGCCGCCGCCGACCGGAACCTGGTGTACGTCGAGGTCTCCCCGCACCCGGTTGTCACACACGCCGTCGTACAGAGCCTGAGCGACCTGGTCGACGAACCTGTCGTGCTGCCCACGCTGCGCCGCGGAGAAGACGAACCCACCACGTTCCGCACCCAGCTCGCCGCTCTGCACTGCGCGGGCGTGAACGTCGACTGGTCACCGCTGTACGACGCCCAGGCCGGCCTTGCGGACGTCCCCGCCATCACCTTCGACCGCAAGCGCCACTGGGTGGACGCCGCCCCTCCGGCCGCCCCCCGGAAGCCGGACCCCGCTTGGCCGGCCACCACCCTGCCCGGCAGTTACACGGAGGTGCCCGGCAAACAGGCACGTCACACCTGGCGGGCCGACACCGGAACCACGGCGCTTCCATGGCTGGCCGACCATCGCGTGCACGGCAACCCGGTACTGCCCGGCGCGGTCTCCTACGCCGTCGCCCTGACCACCGCGTGCCAGGCGTTCGAAACCGCCCCGGCCGGCGTCGACGTCACCGATGTCTCGTTCCAGGAGATGCTGCGCCTGACCGAGCACACCGACCTCGGCACGACCGTGACCATGACCGCCCCGGACCACGCCACATGTGAGATCTTCGGACGCGGTGACGACGGCCAGTGGGTCGAGCACGCCTCCGCCGTACTGCGCCGCCTCTCCCCGCCCGCACGCCCCAGGGCGGCGTCCGTCCCCACCCTGGCCCGCAGACATCCTGTCGCCGTCGATCCCGCCACCCTCTACACACGACTGCGGGCCCGGGGGCTGGAACACGGTCCGGCGTTCGCCGGAATCAAGGAACTGCACACCTCCCGCGGCCGGGACAGTTTCTGGGCCCGCCTGGAGATCCCGCCGACGGCACAGACCGGAGAGCACTCCTTACGGATCCACCCGGTACTCGTCGATCTCTGCCTACAACTCCTGGTCGCGGGACCCGTCGAGAACGCCGGCCGGGGCCTGATCCTCCCCGTTCGGATGCGAACGGCGCGGATCCTGGGCGATCCCGCGACCGCCGTGTACTGCCACGCGCGGATCACCGAGACCACGGCCGACAGCGCCGTGGGGCAGGTCCGCCTGCTCGACGAGGCGGGTACCCCCGTACTGGCCCTCGACGGTGTGACGTTCGCACGCTCAAGCCCGCAGGAAGACGACAGGGCCAACCAGTGGTTCCTCCAGGCCGGCTGGCACCCGGCCCCTCCCGCGCAGACCGCCCAGCCGACTCCGCCCGGAGACTGGCTCGTCATCGGGGAGGGCGAGGCGGACGCCGAGGCCCTGGCCGGCATCCTGCGCGAAGCCGGTGCCCGGACCGAGGTGTGGGACACCCCGCCGGGAGACGAGCGGCTCGAAGCGCTCGGCGACTCCCTCAGAGAGCACCTGGCGACCGCCCCGGCCTCCCCGCGCGCCGTGGTGATGCTGTGCGGCACGTCGCCCGCCACCACGGACGACCCCACCGTGGGCGCCCAGCGGCGTGCCCGCCGAATCCTCGGTATCGCCCAGGCGATCGCCCACAGCACAGACCCCCCGCGCCTGTACGCGGTCACCCGCAACGCCCGTACGGTAGCGGCCGGCGAGACCGCGGACCTTGAACAGAGTGCCCTGCGCGGCGTGATCCGTGTCCTGGCGCTCGAGCACCCACGCATGCGTGCCACGCTGATCGACACAGACCACAACAGCCCGGACCTGCGAAGCCTGGCAGGGGAACTGCTCGCCGACGCCCCGGAGGACGAGGTCGCCCTGCGAGGCACCACCCGCCACATCGCCCGCCTCGACTACGCCCCGCCGGCCACTTCCGAACAGATCACGGCAGCCACCCGAACCATGCGCTACGGGACGGACGGATTCCGCCTCCGGGCGGGGCGGCTCGGGGACCTCGACAGGCTCGAACTCGCCGCGACCGGGCGGCGCAGGCCAGGAACCGGCGAGGTGGAACTACGCGTCAAGGCAGCGGGCCTCAACTTCCGCGACGTACTCACGGCCATGGGCCTTCTGCCCGGTGAGCAGGACGTCCGGTACCGGATTGGCTTCGAGTGCGCGGGCGTCGTGACCGACGTCGGGCCCGGCGTCACGCACCTGCACGTCGGCGACCCGGTCCTCGCCGTCCATCTCGAAGGCGGCGCCTTCGCCTCGTTCGTCACCGTGCCCGCCACCGCAGTCGCCCCGATCCCGGCCATGCTCGATCCCGTCACCGCGGCCGGACTGCCCACGGCATTCCTCACCGCCTGGTACGCCTTGCGCCACATCGGCCGGCTCAGCGCCGGCGAACGAGTCCTGATCCACTCGGCCAGCGGCGGCACCGGCCTGGCCGCGATCGCCGTCGCCCGGCTGCTCGGCGCCGAGGTGCTGGCCACCGCGGGCAATGAGGAGAAGCGACGCTATCTGCGGGGCAGCGGAATCCGCCGGGTCATGGACTCCCGGTCGCTGGAATTCGCCGAACAGACCCGCAACGCCACCCAGGGCGAAGGCGTGGATGTCGTCCTCAACTCGCTCTCCGGGGCGGCGATTCGCGCGGGACTGGAGACCCTGCGTCCCTTCGGCCGTTTCATCGAACTGGGAGTGCGCGACATCTTGTCCGACGCGTCCGTCGGCCTGGCCCCGTTCCGGCACAACATCACCTTGAGCACCGTTGATCTCATCGAGCTCCAGCGGACCCGCCCCGATACGTTCGCGACCGTGCTGCGTGAAGTACTCACAGAGTTCGCCGAAGGCCGTCTGAAGCCGCTGCTCTGCACCACGTACCCGCTCTCCGAAGCCACCGACGCCTTTCGCCTGATGGCCCGCGGAGGCCACATCGGCAAGCTGGTCCTGACCGTCCCCGACCAGGGGGAGACCACCGCGGTCCTTCCCGACGGGCCACGCGTAGTGCGCGGCGACGGCGCTTACATCATCACCGGCGGACTGCGCGGCCTCGGCCTGGCGACCGCGCACTGGCTCGCCCGGCAGGGCGCCAGCCACATCATCCTCAACGGCCGCACACCGCCCTCTCTCGCCGCGGCGCGCGCGATCAGGGAACTGTCCGCCGGCGGTACCCGGATCACTGTCGTACTGAGCGACATCGCCCGACCCGGTACCGCCGAACGCCTCGTGGCCGCTGCCACCGAAGACCAGACGCCCCTGCGGGGTGTCGTGCACTGCGCCATGGTTCTCGAGGACGCCGCGATCAGCAATGTCAGCGACACTCAGTTGAAGCGGGTATGGAATCCCAAGGTCACAGGCGCGTGGAGACTGCACAACGCCACGGCGGGGCACACGTTGGACTGGTTCGTCGTCTTCTCCTCAATGGCCTCACTGCTGGGCAACCCCGGGCAGGCCGTGTACGCCGCCGCCAACTCCTGGCTCGACGCCTTCGCCGCCTGGCGGACCCACGAAGGCCTGCCCACTCTCGCTGTCAACTGGGGCCCATGGGGCGAGACTGGCGTCGCCACCGACTTCAGCAGCCGGGGCTACGAGACGATCCCGACGGACAAGGGGCTGCTGGCCCTCCACGCGCTCCTTGCACACCGACGCGTCCAGACCGGCGTGATTCCCGGGGAGCCCGATACCTGGATTCCCCCCGCCGGACGGCAGTCCTCCTTCTTCAGCCTCCTCGTCCCGGGTAACCAGCCCTCAGCCGATACGGCGGACGACTCCCGCGACATCCGGGCCCGTCTCGCGGATCTCGCGCCGGGCGTCGCCAGACGCACCGCCCTGGAAACCTACTTGGCCGATCACATTCGCGGGGTTCTCCGGCTGGGCAGCACCACCCTCGACCCGCAGACTCCGCTGAAGGCACTGGGTTTCGATTCGCTGTTGTCAATGGAATTGCGGGTCCGGCTGGAAACCGACCTCGGAGTCAAACTCGCCAATAACTTTGTCTGGCAGCATCCAACGCTGTCGGCGCTCGCCGCAGGCCTCGCCGAGTGCATGGGCCTCGAACTGCAGAACACCGACGGGCCGACCCCGATCAGGTGATGACGTGACCGGGTCTCAGGAGGTCCGAGCGAGAAGTCTGCGTTCACATGCGCGCCAGCATCCGTCGAAAAGCCGCCTGCCCGAAAGGGTCCACCCTTGCTGACATCTCACAACCACCGGCCGGGGGACACGGGCTGCCCCCTTCCTACCGAAGAGATATACGCATGCCCACTGGCGTCGTGAAATGGTACGACCCCGACAAAGAAATCGGCGTCATCACGTCCGACGGCGCGGATCTCGAGCTCCGCGTACAGCGCCGCGCTGTCCGCCATGGCTCCGAACTGCGCTCGGGGGAAAGAGTGCATTTCGATATCTGGTTTGACGCCAGCGGACGTTGGGCCAACAACATTCAACGCCTTGGTCCTGCTCCGGCGGAGCACGACCGGGACGGGACGGAACTGCTCGGGACCGACAGGGCGGACATCGAGAGGACGAGGTCCGGCAGACCCGACCTACGGTCGGTGTCAATGCCCGTACGACGCCCCTGACCCACTCGGCGAGTTCGGCGGCGGGCAGCGGCAGGCGTCGGCCAGTGTCCGTGAGCGGGGCTGGCGTTCGTACGGTCCGGCCACGGGCAGTGCGGGGGTCAGCGTTGCGCCAGGGCGCTGGCAGTGTCCTTCAGCGCGATCCGGGCGGCGGGGGTTCCGGCAGGGGTGTCCCAGTAGGGATGGGCGGCGATCTGTACGGACAGGGCCAGGAGCCGGCGCCGGTACGCGGCCGCACCAGTCGTGGGCGCCGCCTCTGCGAGGGCCCGGTAGGTGATGTACCAGGCCGTCTGCGTCTCCAGCAGGTCAGTGGGGAAAGTGTGCCGTGCCATGGCCTTGATTAGATCGCATGTTCGATTTTCGAAACAAGTCCATGCGGTCCATCGAGGTTAAATATTGGGATAAAGGTGAGGCTAAAGTCTGCTAGTGTTCGAGGTGGAGGTGACCCCACATGGCAACCGAGGAAGAGCTGTTCGCGTCGGTCGACGCACTGCTGGAGGAGGAGCCGCAGCTCCCGCCCCCGGCGGAGCGGGCCCGGCTGCGTGAGGCGGCTGGCGTCACGCAGGCCCGTCTCGCGGTCGCGCTGAAGACGTCGACGCAGACGGTGAAGAACTACGAGAACGGCCGGAGCGAGCCGAAGTCGCCGCGTCTGGAGGCGTATCAGCGGCTGCTGAACGCCTGGGCGGCGAAGTACTCTGCGTACGGCGCCTCTACCGCGCCCGTGCCGGTCCCGGCCGCGGTGCCAGCCGCGTTCACCGGCCCGGCCGCGCCCGAGGCGGAGGCCGCCAC
>NZ_FMDK01000348.1 GCF_900091995.1 Streptomyces sp. MnatMP-M17 | reverse complement strand
CTCCCTCCTCCGCCTTGCGATCCACGGCACCAGACCCCGCTCCCTCACCCAGCCTGATCCCAACGAAAGACCCTAGCGTCCCGCGATGACCTCCGCGGCGGCCTGTCCGCACACCCGCGCGGCACCGTACGTCGCGATATGCAGGGCTCCTCTGGGCTCCGCCTCGTTCAGGCCCATCTCCACCACGACCGTCTCGGGACGGGCGGCGAGCAGGGCGTCCAGGGCGTCCGCCATCCAGGCGTGCCGGTGGACATCGCGTACGACGGCGACGACCGTACGGTCGCCCGCCGCCGCGAGCACCCGCGCGACCAGCGCGTCCGTGCCCGTGCCCGCGATACCGGCGCCGCTGTACGAGACCGTCTCCGTACCGGGAAGCAGCCGTCCCAGCTCCGCCGCGACACCCCACGGCGTCTCGTCCCCGACGGCGATGTTCGCGACGGGAGTGAAGGCCGCGACGAACGGCGCCGTGTCGAGCGGCTTCGCCGTCCCGGTCACCCGCAGCGCGCGCCGGGCCGCCACCAGACCGATCGCGGTGCCGGGCGCGGTCCCCTCCTGTGAATCCGCGCCCGGCTCCGAAGCCCCCCGAGCCCCCCTGGCCCGCAGTGTCCAGTCGGCGAGACCGCGCACACGCGCGGCAGCGTCGGCCAGTCGCTCCTCGGGCAGCTCACCGCTCCGTACCGCCGCGACCAGGGCGTCGCGCAGCCGCAGTACGGTGTCCTCGTCCGCCAGGCCGCCGCCGACACAGATGGCGTCGGCGCCCGCGGCGATCGCGAGGACAGAGCCGCGCCCGATTCCGTACGTCGCGGCGATGGCCTGCATCTCCATGCCGTCGGTGACGATCAGGCCCTCGAAGCCCAGCTCCTCGCGCAGCAGTCCGGTGAGGATCTGCGGGCTGAGAGTCGCCGGGCGGTTCGGGTCGAGCGCGGGAAGCAGGATATGCGCGCTCATGACGCATTTGGAACCCGCGGCGATCGCCGCCCGGAAAGGCAGCAGGTCACGGGCGTGCACTGTGTCCAGGTCCACATCGATACGCGGCATCGCGTGGTGCGAGTCGACGGCGGTGTCGCCATGGCCGGGGAAGTGCTTGGTACAGGCGGCGACGCCGGCGCTCTGGAGGCCCTCGACATACGCGGCGGTGTGCCGGGCCACCAGCGCCGGATCGGCGCCGAAGGACCGTACACCGATCACCGGATTGTCACGGTTGGAGTTGACGTCCGCGGAAGGAGCCCAGTTGAGATTGACTCCGCATTCGGCGAGCCTGCGGCCCAGCTCCTGGGCGACGGCCCGGGTCAGCCCGGTGTCGTCCACCGCGCCGAGTGCGTGGTTGCCCGGGAAGGAGGAGCCGTGCCTGACCTCCAGCCGGGTGACATCGCCGCCCTCCTCGTCGATCGCGACGAGGACGTCGTCCCGTACCGCCCGGAGCTGCGCGGTGAGCGCGGCGAGCTGGTCCGGCGAGGAGATGTTGCGGCCGAAGAGACCGACGGAGGTGAGGCCCTCGCCGATGTGCCGCAGCAGCCATGCCGGAGCGGTGGTGCCGAGGAAACCGGGCTGGAGGACGGCGAGGGCGTCGCGGGTGAGGGTGTCCGCACCGCTCACGAGTGTGGTCATCGGCGGATCAACCCTTCACTGCGCCGGAAGTGAGGCCGGTCGCCATGTACTTCTGCACGAGCAGGAAGAAGGCCACGACCGGAATGGCGATCAGCGTCGAGGCGGCCATCAGGGCTCCGTAGTCGACACCGCGTGAGGTGGTGAAGTTCATCAGCCACACGTTGAGCGTGTACTTCTCGTTGTCCTGGAGGACGACATAGGCGAGCAGGTACTCGTTCCACGCCGTGATCAGGGAGAAGATCGCCGCGGCGGCGAGACCGGGCGCGAGCAGCGGGAATGTCACCCGCCAGAAGGCGCCGGTCCGGCTGCATCCGTCCACCATCGCGGACTCCTCCAGCTCCGGCGGGATATTGATGACGAAGCCGCGGATCATCCAGGTCGCGAAGGGCAGTGTCGTGACGAGATAGACGACGATGACGCCCCAGTACTCGTTCAGCCCGCCCAGATCGTTGAGCTGGATGTAAAGAGGGATCAGCATGGCCGTCGGCGGTACGAGCTGGACGGTCAGCAGCACGATCATGAAGAACTTACGGCCGCGGAACCGGAACCGGGCGATGGAGAAGGCGGCGATGGTGGCGAGCAGCATGCCGCCGAGGACCGCGACACCGCAGATGATCAGGCTGGACTGGATGGCGGTGGCGAAGTTCGGCTGGTTCACCGCCCGCTGGAAGTTGTCGAGGGTGAGCGACGAGGGCCAGAGAGTCTGGTCGTAGCTGCGGATCTCATGGTTGGGCCGCAGCGAGCTGATGATCAGCCAGTAGACCGGGAAGGCCATGACGACGAAGACGGCCAGACCGACGATGTTGTAGCCGAGCCGGTTCTTCTTGCGGTCCGGGCGCAGGACCTGGGTCCGGTCCTGCGGGCGGGCCTGCGAGCCGGCCTTTGCGGTGACCTGGGTGGTGGAGGCGCTCATTCGACCTCTCCGATCTTGAGCAGCTGGCGCAGGTAGTACACAGCGACGCCGGAGAGCAGCAGGACCGTGATCAGGGAGATGGCCGCGCCCTGGCTGAACGAGTTGGACTCGAATGCCTTCTCGAACGAGTAGATGCCGAGGACCGTGTACTCCGGCTCCGGCTTGTTGCCGCGGATCAGGAAGATCTGGCCGAAGACATTGAAGTCCCACAGTACGGACAAGGTGCCCACCATCTGGAATACCGGCTTGATGACCGGCCAGGTGACATAGCGGAAGACTCCCGCCACACCGGCTCCGTCGAGCGCCGCCGCCTCCTCCAGCTCCTTGGGGACCTGGGTCAGCGCCGCGTAGAGCGTGACGGCGACGAACGGGATGGCGCCCCAGACGACGACCGCGCCGATGATCACAAATCCTTGTACCGGGTTGAGGAACCAGTTGTGGCCCTGGGCGTCCACTCCGAGGTACTTGGTGAGCACCATGTTCAGTACGCCGTAGTCGGAGTCGGCGAACCAGCGGAAGATGGAGGTCGTCACCAGCAGTGGCATCGACCAGGCGGCGATCAGCGCGGCGGTGAGGAGCAGCCGTACCCAGGTGTCCATGCGCTGCATCAGCATGGCGATACCGAGGCCGATGACCATGGTGGCCAGCACACAGACGACCATGAAGATGACGGTCCGCCAGACGACGGCCCAGAACTCGCCGTCGCCGAGGATATTGGTGAACTGCTCGAAGCCCACCCAGGGAGCGGCCTCCCCGGTCCACAGTTCGCGCCGGCCGACATCCTGGAAGGACATGATGACCGTCTTGACCAGCGGCCAGGCGAAGACGGCGGCGATCGCGACGAACGCGGGTGCTATCAGAAGGTACGGCAGCAGCGCGCCCGCCTTGCGGCGCGTTCTGCGCGGCGCGCTCTGGGGCGGCTGAGCGCCGCTGCCTTCGGTGACCCGCGCTACGGTTACCGGCGGATCGGCTGCTTTCATGTCGGCGGCACTCACTGTGCTTGCCTTCCGTTCGGACCTGGTACCGGAGGACGGGGGGCGACGAACCCTTTCGGGCCCGCCACCCCCCGTAGGCGATCAACGATCAACTGAGTCCAGCCTCAACCGGTCCGGTGTTCCGGAGAGTTCGGACTCGGGAAGTCCGGGATCAGGACTCTTCGTTGATCAGCTGGTCGATCTCCGCGTCGGCCGCCTTCGTGGCCTCCGCTACCGACTTGCCCTTGATGATGTCGAGCAGCATGACCTCGAGCGTTTCCTTCTTCTCGATGGCCGTCCAGCCCGGGGCGATCGGCGTGAACCACGCGTCCGGAACGGCGTTGGCGATCGGTGCGGTCTCCGGCTTCGCCTTCAGCGGCTCAAGCTGCTTGGTGTTGTTGGGCAGGATGTTCTTGGAGGCCAGGACCTCCTGCGACTTGGCGCTGGTGAAGGCCGCGATCCACTCCTCACCGAGGTCCAGGACCTTGGACTTGGATATGGTCGCGAGGTCGGAGCCGCCGATGAAGGACGGCAGGGCCTTGCCGTCGGGACCGGGCATACCGGCCGTACCGATCTTGTCCTTCAGCTTCGGGTTGCCGTTCGCCGCCGGGTCCACGACGCTGCCGGCCTCCCAGCCGTTGCCGTAGAGAAGCGCGGTCTTCTCGTTGGCCATGACGTTGGCGTGGTCCGCCTCGTCCTTGGTCTTGTCGCCGTTGTTGTACTTGTTCACCAGGTCGACGAAGTGCTGGATGCCCTTCTGGGCCTCGGGCGTGGAGAGGCTGGCCTTCCACTCCTTCGCGCTCTCGTCGTACGTGGCCACCTTGCCGCCGTACGCCGCGACGTACGACATCGCCGCGTACCAGTAACGGCCCGGCAGATAGAGCGGCGAGAACGCCTTGTCCTTGCCGTACTTGGCGCCGACCTTGTCGAGGGCCTTGGTCAGGTCCGCCTCGGTGGTGGGCAGCACGTCCGAGCCGGTGGCGGCCTTGAACATGTCCTTGTTGTAGATCGCCACACGGGCGCCCGCGTAGTAAGGGACACAGAACTGCTTGCCCTCGAAGGTGCAGGTGTCCTTCAGACCCTTGATCCAGGTGTCCGAGTTCTCGTACTTCGCCGGGTCGATCTCACCGAGAGCGCCGTTGAGGATGTACGTCATCGTCTCGGTGTTGCCCAGCTCGACGACGTCCGGGAACTTGTCGCCCGCGAGCGCGGCGTCGAGCTTCTTGGCCTTGTCCGCCCACTGCTGGTACTGGACCTTGACCGTGACATTCGGGTACTTCGCCTTGAACTGGTCGTTGACGTCCTTGACCAGCTCCGGCCAGGTGCTCTGCGCGTCCGACATGAGCCAGACGGTCAGCGTCTCCTTACGGTCCTTGGGATCCTTCGACGCCGTGCTGTCGTCCGAGCCACACGCGGCCATACCGACCATCATGCCTGCGACGCCGACCGTCGCGATGAGCTTGCGCTTCACGCCACCCTCCTCAGGGATGCCTGCAACCCCTGCCCACCGCGAAGACCGCAAAGACTTACGACGAGTACTGCTGGGGCTGGGACCTGGTCTTTAATGGTTTAGACCAGTACGGGGAGCTTGGCCTAGACCTTTAGGGGTGTCAAGGGTGTATAAGAAGGGCAGTCGTGTCCGTTATCGGACCGACACCTGAGGGAGGGCGACGACCCGTGGCCGGACCGTGCCACCATGTGAGCCGCGACAGACGGAGGAGCCGGTGACGGCAGCAGCGCAGGAGTCGGGAAGGCAGGCCATGGCCGCGGACGGGGGCGGGAACGTCACGGAGACCGACAACGGAGTCCCCACCCGTACGGCACGCGTGCCTAAGTATTACCGCCTGAAGCGGCACTTGCTCGATATGACGGAAACTCTTCCGCCCGGCACGCCGGTGCCTCCGGAGCGCACGCTCGCCGCCGAGTTCGACACCTCACGCACCACCGTGCGCCAGGCGCTCCAGGAACTCGTGGTCGAGGGCAGGCTCGAACGGATCCAGGGCAAGGGCACCTTTGTCGCCAAGCCCAAGGTCTCCCAGGCCCTCCAGCTCACCTCGTACACCGAGGACATGCGGGCCCAGGGCCTGGAGCCGACATCCCAGCTGCTGGACATCGGCTATGTCACCGCCGATGACACGCTGGCCGGACTGCTCGACATCACCACGGGCGGACGCGTCCTGCGTATCGAGCGGCTGCGGCTGGCCAGCGGTGAGCCGATGGCCATCGAGACCACGCATCTGTCGGCCAAGCGCTTCCCCGCCCTGCGCCGCTCACTCGTCAAGTACACCTCTCTCTACACGGCGTTGGCCGAGGTGTACGACGTCCATCTCGCCGAGGCCGAGGAGACGATCGAGACCTCGCTGGCCACTCCGCGCGAGGCCGGGCTGCTCGGCACGGATGTCGGTCTGCCGATGCTGATGCTCTCGCGGCACTCGCTGGACGCCGCCGGTGAGCCGGTGGAGTGGGTGCGCTCGGTCTACCGCGGCGACCGCTACAAGTTCGTGGCACGGCTGAAGCGCCCGGCGCGCTGAGAAGCGGTGCACGACCGGACGTACGGTGAGGAACCGGGCCCCCGGGCCCGGTTCCTCCGTGTTTCCTTCGCGTACGACCACCGGTCCTTCGCATCCGGATCTACCCCGGGCTGATGCCCTTGCCGTAGATTTCCTGCGCACTCGTCAATGGCGATCAGTGAGGGGACAGATCCGCTGTGTCAGAAGTCCAGGAAGAGAAGCCGCCCACGACACGACCTCCGGCCCCGACGGTCACTCCCTTACGGGTGGTGATAGCGCTCTGTCTCCTCGCGCCCTTCGTGGCCCTGCTCTGGGTGGGCTCCTACGCGAAGACCGATCCGGCCTTCATCGGCATCCCGTTCTTCTACTGGTACCAGATGGCCTGGGTGCTGATCTCGACGGTGCTGACCATGATCGCCTACCAGCTCTGGCAGCGTGACCAGCGCGCCCGCGGCGCCGGAAGCGCTCGCAAGGGAGGTGCGTCGCGATGACCGACGGCGTGAACGGTGTTGCGCTCACCGTCTTCATCTTCTTCTTCCTGGCCGTCACGGTCATGGGCTTCCTCGCCACCCGCTGGCGCAAGGCCGAGAACGAGCACAGCCTGGACGAATGGGGCCTCGGCGGCCGGTCGTTCGGCACCTGGGTCACCTGGTTCCTGCTCGGCGGCGACCTCTATACGGCGTACACCTTCGTGGCCGTCCCTGCGGCGATCTACGCGGCGGGCGCGGCCGGCTTCTTCGCCGTGCCGTACACCATTCTCATCTATCCGCTGATCTTCACCTTCCTGCCGCGGCTCTGGTCGGTGTCGCACAAGCACGGATACGTCACCACCTCGGACTTCGTCCGGGGACGCTTCGGTTCCAAGGGCCTCTCGCTGGCGGTCGCCGTCACCGGCATCCTCGCCACCATGCCGTATATCGCGCTCCAACTCGTGGGTATCCAGGCAGTGCTGGATGTGATGGGCGTCGGCGGCGGTGAGGGCACCCACTGGTTCGTCAAGGACCTCCCGCTGCTCATCGCCTTCGGTGTGCTCGCCGCGTACACCTACTCGTCCGGACTGCGCGCGCCCGCGCTGATCGCCTTCGTCAAGGACACACTGATCTATCTGGTGATCGTGGTGGCGATCATCTACATCCCGATCAAGCTGGGCGGCTTCGACGACATCTTCGCCAAGGCGGGCGAGGCGTTCGCCCAGCCCAACGAGGCGACCGGCCAGCCGCGCGGCGCGCTCGTACCGGGCGACGCCGGGCAGTGGGGCTACGCCACGCTGGCGCTCGGTTCCGCGCTCGCGCTCTTCATGTATCCGCACTCCATCACGGCGACGCTCTCCAGCAGGAGCCGCGATGTGATCCGCCGCAACACCACGATTCTGCCGCTGTATTCGCTGATGCTGGGTCTGCTGGCGCTGCTCGGCTTCATGGCGATCGCCGCCGGGATCAAGGTCGACAACGGACAGCTCGCGATCCCGCAGCTCTTCGAGACCATGTTCCCCGACTGGTTCGCGGGCGTGGCCTTCGCGGCCATCGGTATCGGCGCGCTGGTGCCGGCCGCGATCATGTCCATCGCGGCGGCCAATCTCTTCACGCGCAACATCTACAAGGACTTCATCAAGCCGGACGCGACACCGGCCCAGGAGACCAAGGTCTCGAAGATCGTCTCGCTGCTGGTGAAGGTGGGCGCGCTGGTCTTCGTCCTCTCCATGGACAAGACGGTGGCGATCAACTTCCAGCTCCTGGGCGGGATCTGGATCCTCCAGACGATGCCGGCGCTGGTCGGCGGGCTCTTCACCCGCTGGTTCCACCGCTGGGCGCTGCTCGTGGGCTGGGGCGTCGGCATGGTGTACGGGACGGCGGCGGCGTACGGCGTCGCGAGCCCCACGCAGAAGCACTTCGGCGGTTCGTCGGCGGAGATCCCGGGACTCGGCGAGATCGGCTACATCGGTCTCACCGCGTTTGTGCTGAATGTGGTGGTGACGGTGGTGCTGACCTTCGTCATGCGGGCGCTCAAGGCGCCCGAGGGCGTGGACGAGACCAGCCCGTCCGACTACACGGCGGACGCGGGCGACCCGGACGTACGGGTGGAACCGGCGAAGCCGACGGCGGGCGACCCGGATCCCGTGCGCTGACTCTTCCCGCGGCCAGGTCGCGGCCAGCTCACGGCCGGGCCGCAGACGGGGCGCGGACGGGCCGCTCCGGCC
>NZ_FMDK01000801.1 GCF_900091995.1 Streptomyces sp. MnatMP-M17 | reverse complement strand
GCCCCGGGCCCGGCTGGCGGACGGCGAGCCGCTGTGGCGGATCCATGAGGCGGTCTTCGCGGTCCTGGCCCTGGAGTCGGAGCCGGTGGACCCACGGCTCTGACACCGCGCCCGGCTATGACGCCTGCCCGGCTCCGGCACCGCGCCCACCGCGCCCGGCTGTGACGCCGCGCCCGGCTCCGACATCGCGTCGTGGCCGGGCGCTGAGACCAGGGCCTCATCCGTTCACCGCGTGAACCGCGCCTCATGCGGTGAGGATGGGGACATGGGATTCCACGTCGACTCCGAGGCCGGGCGGCTGCGCCGCGTCATACTGCACCGGCCGGATCTGGAGCTGAAACGGCTCACGCCCGGCAACAAGGACGCGCTGCTCTTCGACGATGTGCTGTGGGTGCGGCGCGCCCAGGAGGAGCACGACGCGTTCGCGGCGGTGCTGCGCGACCGCGGAGTGCGCGTGCATCTCTTCGCCGATCTGCTGCGTGAGTCCCTGGAGCTGCCGGCCGCGCGGTGGCTCGTGCTGGACAGGGTCTTCGACGAGAAGGAGTACGGTCCGCTCGCCACCGGCCATCTCCGGGAGGCCTTCGACGGGCTGCCGACCGCCGAACTGGTCGAGGCGCTGGTCGGCGGGATGACCAAGCGGGAGTTCCTGGAGCGGCACGCGGAGCCGACCTCCGTCCGCTTCCATGTGATGGCGCTGGACGACTTCCTGCTCGATCCGCTGCCGAACCACATCTTCACCAGGGACACCTCCGCCTGGATCTACGACGGAGTGAGCATCAACGCCATGCGCTGGCCCGCGCGCCGGCGCGAGACCGTGCACTTCGAGGCGGTCTACAAGCACCATCCGCTCTTCACCGCGCCCGAGGCCGGTGCCTTCCACCACTGGTCGGAAGGGCAGGACGACTATCCGTCCACCATCGAGGGCGGCGATGTACTGGTCATCGGCCAGGGAGCCGTACTGATCGGGATGAGCGAGCGCACCACTCCGCAGGCGGTCGAGATGCTGGCCCGAGGGCTCTTCGCGGCCGGTTCGGCGACCACGATCGTGGCGCTGGACATGCCCAAGCGCCGGGCGTTCATGCATCTCGACACGGTGATGACGATGGTCGACGGCGACACCTTCACCCAGTACGCGGGCCTCGGCATGCTCCGCTCGTACACCATCGAGCCGGGCGGCGACGGCCGTGAACTGAAGGTCACCGACCATCCGCCGGAGCATATGCACCGAGCCATCGCGGCGGCGCTGGGACTGGCGGAGATCCGGGTGCTGACCGCCACGCAGGATGTGCACTCGGCCGCCCGCGAGCAGTGGGACGACGGCTGCAATGTGCTCGCCGTCGAGCCCGGTGTCGTCCTCGCCTACGACCGCAATGTCACCACCAACACCCACCTGCGCAGACAGGGCATCGAGGTGATCGAGATCCCGGGCAGCGAGCTGGGCCGAGGGCGCGGCGGGCCGCGCTGTATGAGCTGTCCGGTGGAGCGTGCCGCTGTGTAGTGCAGCCGCCGCGTAGTAGTAGTACGTACGGGTAGTACGTACGGCACCGCGCGGTCGGCGATCGTATAGCAATACGGGTAGTCGTATATAGTTCCATGGTCCCGGTATATGCCACCCTTACCACTCCCTTTATCTGTGCCCCAGGAGCAGCCACCATGGCGATACACCTCGCAGGCCGCCACTTCCTCAAGGAGCTGGACTTCACGGCCGAGGAGTTCCGCGGTCTGATCGAGCTCGCCGCCGAGCTGAAGGCCGCGAAGAAGGCGGATACCGAGATCCAGCGGCTGCGCGGCAGGAATATCGCGCTGATCTTCGAGAAGTCCTCGACCCGTACGCGCTGTGCCTTCGAGGTGGCGGCGGCGGACCAGGGCGCGGCCACGACCTATATCGATCCGGCGAGTTCACATATCGGGAAGAAGGAGTCGGCCAAGGACACGGCCCGGGTGCTCGGCCGGATGTACGACGGTATCGAGTTCCGCGGCGACGCCCAGACGACCGTCGAGGAGCTGGCCGCGCACGCGGGCGTACCGGTCTTCAACGGCCTCACGGACGACTGGCATCCCACCCAGATGCTCGCCGATGTGCTGACCATGACCGAGCACAGCGCCAAGCCTCTGACGGAGATCGCCTTCGCCTACCTCGGTGACGCCCGCTTCAACATGGGCAACTCGTATCTGATCACGGGCGCGCTGCTGGGCATGGATGTACGGCTCGTCGCGCCGCGCGCGTACTGGCCGGACGAGGAGATCGTCACCCTGGCCCGCAAGACCGCCGAGGAGAGCGGCGCGCGTCTCACGCTCACCGAGAGCATCGAGGAGGGCGTCGCGGGCGCGGACTTCGTGGCCACGGACGTCTGGGTGTCGATGGGGGAGTCCAAGGAGGTCTGGGACGAGCGGATCGCCGCGCTCGGTCCGTACTCCGTGACCATGGACGTCCTGCGTGCGACCGGCAATCCCGAGGTGAAGTTCCTGCACTGCCTGCCGGCCTTCCACGACCTCGGCACGGCGGTCGGCCGCGAGATCCATGAGCGCCACGGCCTGACCGAACTGGAGGTCACCGACGAGGTCTTCGAGTCGGCGCACTCCGTCGTCTTCGACGAGGCGGAGAACCGGCTGCACACGATCAAGGCGGTACTGGTCGCCACCCTTTCCTAGGGTCTGACCGGTCAGGGCCGGCCGGTCAGGAGGTGGGGAGTGTGAACCAGACCGCCTTGCCCTGGTCCGTGGGTCGGTGGCCGCATTCCGCGCTGAGTGTATGGATCAGCAGCAGGCCGCGGCCGTTCTCCTGCCAGGGATCGGGCATCGCGCCGAATCCCGGGCGCGAGAGATTCCCGGGCGGGGCCGGGTCGCGGTCGTGCACCTCGACCTGGCAGCCGGTGGGCAGCAGCTCCACGACCAGCTCGATCGGATCGCTCCCCGGCGTGTGCTTGATGGCGTTGGCGACCAGCTCCGCCGTGAGCAGCTCCGCGGTGTCGCTGTCGGTCCTGTCCGCGAGATGCGCGATCGCCGTCCGGACCAGAGCGCGGGCGAGCGGTACTGCTTCCGCACTGTGAGGCAGTGCGACACGCCAGGAAGGGAGGCCTGAGGTTTCCGGCACGGCGGGTGGTCCGATCGAGTGGTTCGGGGGGTGTCCTGAGTCTGAAGTGCTAGCGGCTCCAACCCTTACGGAGGGTAAGGGCGTGGGCAAGAGGCGGCGGCCCGCCGGACAAGGGACCTAGGTCCCGCCCGGATCGGGACCTTCGGCCCTCGGAATCCCTGGCGGATGGGCCCTTCGACGGGTACGGAAAGGGCCCCCGCGCGAGCGTGAGGTGGCCCGGGCGGCCCATGCGGCAGGTGGCGCAGGGTGATCGGGAGGCGGCTCCGGACCGGTGGCCCGAATCATATCGCGCGGTCGTGACGACAGTCACACACAAGTGATACCGTTCCGGCGAGGGACAGCGTCCGCTGAAGGAGGCCGTACTCCATGAGCCACTCCACGAGCCCGTTCACCGGCTCCGCGTCCCGTACTCAGGAGTGGCGCCATCTGCGGCTGACCTACGACGACGGAGTCGCGACCGTCACTCTCGACCGTCCGGCGAAACTCAACGCACTCACCTTCGGCGCCTACGCCGATCTGCGTGATCTGCTCACCGAGCTCTCCAGGGAGCGTTCCGTACGCGCCCTGGTGCTGGCCGGTGAGGGACGCGGCTTCTGCTCGGGCGGCGATGTGGACGAGATCATCGGCGCGACTCTCGGGCTGGACACCGCCCGGCTGCTCGACTTCAACCGGATGACCGGGCAGGTGGTCAGGGCGATCCGCGAGTGTCCCTTCCCGGTGATCGCCGCCGTGCACGGAGTCGCGGCGGGCGCCGGCGCCGTCCTCGCGCTCGCCGCCGACTTCCGGATCGCGGATCCCACCGCGCGGTTCGCCTTTCTCTTCACCCGTGTCGGGCTCTCCGGCGGTGACATGGGAGCGGCCTATCTGCTGCCACGGGTCGTCGGGCTCGGCCACGCGACGCGGCTGCTGATGCTCGGCGATCCCGTTCTTGCCGCCGAGGCCGAACGGATCGGGCTGATCAGCGAACTGACCGACGAGGGCGCCGCCGACGTACGGGCCACGGAACTGGCCCGCAGGCTCGCACGCGGCCCGGCTCTCGCGTACGCGCAGACCAAGGCCCTGCTCACCGCCGAGCTGGACATGCCGCTGGCCGCCGCCGTGGAACTGGACGCCGCCACCCAGGCGTTGCTGATGCACGGCGAGGACTACGCGGAGTTCCACGCGGCCTTCACCGAGAAACGCGAGCCGAAGTGGCGAGGGCGTTAGCGTTGCCGGGCGTGCGGCGTGTCGCGGTGATCGGTGGCGGGCCCGGCGGGCTCTATGCGGCGGCGCTGCTCAAACGGCTCGGTCCCGACCGCGAGATCACCGTCTGGGAGCGCAACGCCCCGGACGACACCTTCGGTTTCGGTGTGGTCCTCTCGGACGAGACACTCGGCGGTATCGAGCACGCGGACCCGGTCGTCCACCAGGCGCTCCAGAGCGAGTTCGTCCGCTGGGACTCCATCGACATCGTCCACCGAGGCCGGACGCTCACCTCGGGCGGCCACGGCTTCGCGGCGCTCGGCCGGCACCGGCTGCTGGCGGTTCTGCACGAGCGCTGTGCCTCCCTCGGCGTACGGCTCCGCTTCCGTACCGAGGCCCCGCCCGCCGCCGAACTCGCCGCCACCCACGATCTGGTGATCGCGGCGGACGGGATCCACAGCCTCACGCGCGACACCCACGCCGAGGTCTTCGGGCCGCGGATCACCACCCACCGCTGCCGCTATATCTGGCTCGCCGCCGACTTCGCCTTCGACGCGTTCCGCTTCGAGATCGCCGAGACCGCGCACGGCGTGATGCAGCTCCACGGCTATCCCTTCGCTGGTGGCGCTGGTGGCGCTGGTGGCGCCGACGGCATCGACAGCGTCGGCGGCCCTCAGAGCACCGTCATCGTGGAGATGCGTGAAGAGGTGTGGCGGGCCGCCGGGTTCGACCGGCTCGATGAGCGCCGGTCGGCCGAGCGGTGCGCCGCCGTCTTCGCCGAGGCGCTCGGCGGGCGGTCCCTGCGCTCCAACGCCTCCTCTTGGACCGCGTTCCGTACGGTCGTCAACGACCGCTGGAGCCACGGCAATACGGTGCTGCTCGGCGACGCCGCGCACACCGCCCACTTCTCCATAGGCTCCGGCACCAAACTCGCCGTCGAGGACGCCCTCGCGCTCGCCGCCTGTATCGAGGAGCGGCCCGATCTGCCGGCCGCGCTCGCGGCGTACGAGAGCGAACGCCGGCCGGTCGTCGCGTCCACACAGCGGGCCGCCGCCGCCAGTCTGCGCTGGTTCGAGGAGCTGGCCACGTATACGGACCAGCCGCCGCGCCAGTTCGCCTTCGGGCTGCTCACCCGCAGCCGCCGGGTCACCCATGACAATCTGAGGCTGCGCGATCCCGGCTTCACCAGGGCGGTGGAGAAGGACTTCGGCTGCCTGCCCGGCACACCGCCGATGTTCACTCCGTTCCGGCTGCGCGGACTGACCTTGCGCAACCGTGTCGTCGTCTCGCCCATGGACATGTACTCCGCGGTGGACGGCGTGCCCGGCGACTTCCATCTCGTCCATCTCGGCGCCCGCGCCCTCGGCGGCGCCGGTCTTGTGATGACCGAGATGGTCTGTGTCAGCCCCGAGGGCCGGATCACTCCTGGCTGCGCCGGTCTCTACACCCGCGAACAGGGCGACGGCTGGCGGCGGATCACCGACTTCATCCATGCCGGTTCGCCCGGCACGGCCATCGGCGTACAGCTCGGCCACGCGGGACGCAAGGGCTCCACGCGGCTGATGTGGGAGGGCATGGACGAGCCGCTGCCCACCGGCAACTGGCCGGTGGTCGCCGCCTCTCCGCTGCCCTACCGGCCGGGCGTCAGCCAGATACCGCACCAGCTCGACCGCCGCCAGCTCGACACCGTCCGTGAGCAGTTCACGGCGGCGGCCCGACGCGCCCGGCGCAGCGGGCT
>NZ_FMDK01000748.1 GCF_900091995.1 Streptomyces sp. MnatMP-M17 | reverse complement strand
CGGCTACCCGCGCCGCGCGCTGCGGCTGCACGGTGCGGCGCAGGCGATAACGGAGCGGTACGGAGGCGACGTACCGCGCGAGCACGCGCAGCTCCTCTCGCTGCCCGGGATCGGTGAGTACACGGCCGCGGCGGTGGCCTCGTTCGCGTACGGACAGCGGCACGCCGTGCTCGACACCAATGTGCGCCGGGTCTTCGCGCGCGCCGTGACCGGTGCCCAGTACCCGCCGAACGCGACCACGGCCGCCGAGCGCAAGCTGGCCCGCGCCCTGCTGCCCGAGGACGCGGAGACAGCGGCGCGCTGGGCCGCGTCCTCCATGGAGCTGGGCGCGCTGATCTGCACGGCGAAGAACGAGGAGTGCACGCGCTGTCCGATCGCCACGCGGTGCGCCTGGCGGCTGTCCGGCAAGCCGGCGCACGAAGGCGCGCCCCGGCGCGGCCAGACCTACGCGGGCACGGACCGCCAGGTGCGCGGCAGGCTGCTCGCCGTTCTGCGCGACGCGGTCGGTCCCGTGCCGCAGACGGCCCTGGACGCGGTGTGGGACGAGCCGGTGCAGCGCGCCAGGGCGCTGGACGGACTGGTCGCGGACGGGCTGGTCGAACCGCTGGAGAACGGTGTCTACCGGCTCCCGCAGAGCTGATCCGGGCCGACCGGTCGTACACGCCGTACATCTCGTACGACCGGCCGGCCGTCGCACCACCGCCGTTACACAACCGATGGACAGCCGTGCGCCCGCCGACGGCTGTCCCGCACAACTCCGTGACAAGCGCTCCGTAACTTCCCTGCCGTAGGCGAACGGCAGGGATGGTCACGGTTCGGAGGCGGTCGGCATGGCACAGGGCGAGGTACCCGGATTCGAGGAGTTCGAGGAGTACGTACGGACCCGCCACGAGGCCCTGCTGCGCAGCGCCCGCCGTCTGGTGCCCGATCCCATCGACGCGCAGGATCTCCTCCAGACCGCCCTCGCCCGCACCTACGGCCGCTGGGACGGCATCGCCGACAAGTCGCTCGCCGACGCCTATCTGCGCCGCGTCATGATCAACACCCGTACGGAGTGGTGGCGCGCGCGCAAGCTCGACGAGGTCCCCACCGAGCAGCTCCCTGACGCGAGCGTCGAGGACGGCACCGAGCAGCACGCCGACCGCGCGCTGCTGATGGAGATCCTGGGAATTCTGGCACCCAAGCAACGCAGTGTCGTGGTGCTGCGACACTGGGAGCAGATGAGTACGGAAGAGACGGCGGCGGCGCTCGGTATGTCGGCGGGCACGGTGAAGAGCACGCTCCACCGCGCGCTGGCGCGGCTCCGTCATGAGCTGGAGACCAGACAGGAACGGGAGCGGGCGGGGTGCGCGGCCTGAAGGGCCCCGGTCGGCCCGGGGGCGGAACATTCGCGGGAACACGCACGGGAACATCCGTGGCGACTGCCCTGGCCATGGCCGGACTCACCGCCTTCTTCGTGCTCGCCACCGGCTGCGCAACGGGCGGTACGGGCACCAGGGACGAGGGCGCGGCGGTGAGCATGCCGGTCGAGCGGGGCCTGCCGACCGCCCGGACCTCCGTACCGGCACCGGCACAGACCGTCGACGCGGTGTCGCTGCTCAGACAGGATCCCAAGGTCGGCAGACGCGTCAAGGCCGATCTCAAGCCGTGCGCCGAGGACGCCTATCCGGTGGACACCTCGTACGGAGATCTCACCGGCGGTACCGCGCCCGATGTGGTGATCAATGTGATGACCTGCGGTGATGCCGTCGGTATCGGAACGTATGTGTACCGGTCCGTGGACGGCCGCTACAGGAACGTCTTCACCGACGAGCAGCCCGCCGTCTACGCCACGATCGACCGCGGCGCGCTCGTCGTCACCCAGCAGGTCTACGCGAAGGGCGATCCGGTGACCTACCCGTCCGGCGAGGATGTCGTCACCTACAGCTGGGGCGACGTCAAGTTCACCGAGCGCTACCGGGTGCGCAACAACTACAGCAGGGCGGTGGGCAACGGAGCCGTGAGCACGCCCGAGCCGACCGTGCCGGGCGAGAACTGAGAGCCGGGACGATGGCCGGGACCCATGTGCTCTTCGTCGAGGACGACGATGTCATCCGCGAGGCCACGCAGCTCGCGCTGGAGCGCGTCGGCTTCGTGGTCACCGCCATGCCCGACGGACTCTCCGGTCTGGAGGCGTTCCGCGCGGACCGGCCGCATATCGCGCTGCTGGATGTGATGGTGCCCGGTCTGGACGGTGTGAGTCTGTGCCGCCGTATCCGCGACGAGTCGACTGTGCCCGTGATCATGCTCTCGGCGCGCGCCGACTCCATCGATGTGGTGCTCGGTCTGGAAGCCGGCGCCGACGACTATGTGACCAAGCCGTTCGACGGCGCGGTGCTGGTCGCCAGGATCCGGGCCGTACTGCGCCGCTTCGGCCACGCGGGCGGGCCCACGGCGGGCGACGGGCCAGGACAGGACAGGCCGGCCGCGTGCGGAGTGCTGACCTTCGGCGATGTGGAGATCGACACGGACGGTATGGAGGTGCGCAGGGCCGGTGAGCCGGTGGCGCTGACGCCGACGGAGATGCGGCTGCTGCTGGAGTTCTCCGCCGCGCCCGGGACCGTACTCTCCCGCGACAAGCTGCTGGAGCGCGTCTGGGACTACGGCTGGGGCGGTGACACACGGGTGGTGGACGTCCATGTCCAGCGGCTGCGCACCAAGATCGGTCAGGACCGGATCGACACGGTCCGCGGCTTCGGTTACAAGCTCAAGGCATGAGACGGCTCGCGGCATGAGACGGCGTAGGACATGAGACGGCTCGCTCTGCGCACCGGCGTCAGATGGAAGATCAGCATCGCGATCGCGGCCGTGGGCGCGCTGGTCGCGGTGGCGCTGAGCCTGGTGGTGCACAACTCGGCCCGCGTCTCGATGCTCGACAACGCGCGCGAGGTCCAGCTCGAACGGCTGCTGTTCGCGGAGCGGATGTACGACTCCACCAAGGAGCCCAAGTTCGGCACGAAGGTCGATGACCCGGCGCTTCCGCACGATCTGCGGGCCAAGATGAAACAGGGCCGGCGCGCGACCTATGTGCAGGAGAACGCGCACGGAGTGCCCGATGTGTGGGCGGCCGTCCCGATGGGCAATGGCGCGGTGCTCTCGCTGCACAACAAGTTCGCCGACCGCAGCGCGACGATCATGAAGGATCTGGACCGCTCCCTGATCATCGGTTCGGTCTCGGTGGTCTTCGGCGGATGCGCCCTGGGCGTACTGATCGGCGGACAGCTCTCACGCCGGCTGCGCAGGGCCGCGGGCGCGGCGGCCCGGGTCGCGCAGGGCAATACGGACGTACGGGTCGGGGAGTCCGTCGGCGGAGTCGTACGCGACGAGACGGACGATCTGGCCCGCGCGGTGGACGCGCTGACCGACGCGCTGAACGAGCGGATCGAGGCGGAGCGCCGGGTCACCGCGGATATCGCGCATGAGCTGCGGACGCCGGTGACGGGCTTGCTCACGGCGGCCGAGCTGCTGCCGCCGGGACGGCCCAGCGAGCTGGTACGGGACCGGGCCCAGGCCCTGCGGACCCTGGTCGAGGACGTGCTGGAGGTGGCCAGGCTCGACAGCGCCTCGGAGCGCGCCGAACTCCAGGAGATCGCCCTCGGCGAGTTCATCGAGCGCCGGGTGGCCCTGCTGGATCCCGCGACCGAGGTCAAGGTCGTGCACGAGTCCTGGGTGAACACCGATCCGCGGCGGCTCGAACGCATCCTCGGCAATCTGCTGGCCAACGCGGCCAAGCACGGCCGCACACCGGTCGAGGTCACGGTCGAGGGCCGGGTCGTACGCGTACGGGACCACGGCCCGGGATTTCCCGAGGCGCTGCTGCGTGAGGGCCCGAGCCGGTTCCGTACGGGCGCCACCGACCGCGCTGGCCATGGCCACGGTCTGGGCCTGACCATCGCGGCCGGCCAGGCCCGGGTCCTCGGAGCCCGGCTGACCTTCCGCAACGCGGGCCCCGAAGGCATGACGGAGCGCGCGGAAGCGGGCGGCGCGGGAGGCGCCATCGCGGTCCTCTGGCTCCCGGAACACGCCCCGACGACCACGGGCAGCTTCCCGATACTCAAGATGCCCTAGGCCGTGTTTCAGAAGTAGCGTCGTCCGCCCGCGGGGCAGACGGGACTTCTGAAACA
>NZ_FMDK01001049.1 GCF_900091995.1 Streptomyces sp. MnatMP-M17 | reverse complement strand
TTTCTGGCGGCCGGGTACGGCGGGCCCGCTCACCGTGACCGCGCCCGCGAGTGTGGTCGCCGTGGTCCGCGGCCGTACCGCGACGCTCTGTGTCGGTGAACCTCTGCGCTCAGGACGGCCGCTGGAGGTCCACTGGGACCGGAGAGTGCGGCGTGTCACCGCCCACGACCCATCGGTCGAGGTGCTCTCGGCCGGGCGTACGCTACGGCTGAGGATCACTCCGGGGACGGTCGGCGCGACCCATCGCTGTCAGATGTCGTTCATCTGACATCTAGGGGAATCCCACAAGAGCCGGGGGTACGTTGCTGTCCGGGAGCCCCGCATCCGGCCGGGTTCTGTCCAGGCCCACCAGGAATACCGCCAGGAGACTGTGTGGAGTCTACGGCGTGTTTTCACCGGTGCTCTTCGTAGGGTTGGCACATGACCGTAGTGGACGAGACGCCGAGCGAGCCCACCGATGCCCGGGGGCGTGTGGCCGAACTGCACGCCCTGCGCGAGACGGCCCGCCGAGGGCCCAGCGACCGCGCGACCGAGGCCCAGAAGGCCAAGGGCAAGCTGACCGCGCGTGAGCGCATCGAACTGCTGCTCGACGAGGGGTCGTTCAAGGAGGTCGAGCAGCTCCGCAGGCACCGCGCCACCGGCTTCGGCCTGGAGGCCAAGAGGCCGTACACGGACGGTGTGATCACCGGCTGGGGCACGGTGGAGGGCCGTACGGTCTTCGTCTACGCGCATGACTTCCGGATCTTCGGCGGCGCCCTCGGCGAGGCCCATGCCACCAAGATCCACAAGATCATGGACATGGCCATCTCGGCCGGTGCTCCGCTGGTCTCGCTCAACGACGGCGCCGGCGCCCGGATCCAGGAGGGCGTCTCCGCGCTCGCCGGCTACGGCGGAATCTTCCAGCGCAACACCCGCGCCTCCGGAGTGATTCCGCAGATCAGCGTGATGCTCGGCCCGTGCGCGGGCGGCGCCGCCTACAGCCCGGCTCTCACGGACTTCGTCTTCATGGTCCGTGAGACCTCGCAGATGTTCATCACCGGTCCCGATGTGGTCAAGGCCGTCACCGGCGAGGAGATCAGCCAGAACGGCCTCGGTGGCGCCGATGTGCACGCCGAGACCTCCGGCGTCGCGCACTTCGCGTACGACGACGAGGAGACCTGCATCGCCGAGGTGCGGTATCTGCTGTCGATGCTGCCGCAGAACAACCGCGAGAACCCGCCCACGGCCGTCTCCCAGGACCCGGTGGACCGCCGCTCCGACGTACTGCTCGATCTGGTGCCCGCGGACGGGAACCGCCCGTACGACATGCACAAGGTGATCGAGGAACTGGTTGACGAGGGCGACTTCCTTGAGGTCCATGAGCGCTGGGCGCGGAACATCATCTGCGCCCTGGCCCGGCTGGACGGCCAGGTCATCGGCATCGTCGCCAATCAGCCGCAGTCCCTCGCCGGTGTGCTGGACATCGAGGCATCCGAGAAAGCTGCGCGCTTCGTCCAGATGTGCGACGCTTTCAATGTCCCGATCGTGACGCTGCTGGACGTGCCCGGCTTCCTGCCGGGGGTCGACCAGGAGCACGGCGGGATCATCCGGCACGGTGCCAAACTCCTGTACGCATACTGCAACGCCACCGTGCCACGGATCTCCTTGATCCTGCGCAAGGCGTACGGAGGCGCCTACATCGTGATGGACTCCCAGTCCATCGGAGCCGACCTCACCTATGCCTGGCCCACGAACGAGATCGCGGTCATGGGCGCCGAGGGTGCCGCCAATGTCATCTTCCGCAAGCAGATCGCGGAAGCCGCGGACTCGGAGGCCACGCGCGCTCGGATGGTCAAGGAGTACAAGGCCGAGCTGATGCATCCCTACTACGCGGCGGAGCGCGGACTGGTCGATGACGTCATCGATCCCGTCGAGACCCGTGAGGTGCTCGCGAGTGCGCTCGCGATGCTCCGTACCAAGCACGCAGACCTGCCGTCGCGCAAGCACGGCAACCCCCCGCAGTGATCCTGCGTCCCGCGCCCTCCCGCCGAGAAGACGGAGATACGACCTCCATGAGCGAATCCACGAACGAATCCCTGCTGCGCGTCGAGAAGGGCCAGGCCGGCCCCGAGGAGCTGGCCGCCATCACCGCCGTTCTGATGGCCCGCGCCGCGGCCCGTCAGGACGCCCCGGCCCACCACGGCCGCTCCACGGCCGGCTGGCGCCGTCTTGAGCGCACTCCCGGCTTCCGCGCCCCGCACAGCTGGCAGGGCTGATTCCCAAGGACTCACTCCGCCTGTACGACGAAGGCCCCCGCACTCCTCGGAGCGCGGGGGCCTTTCGTCGTGCCTACGTGCATCTGGCCGCAGCCGTGCGGAATTACCGGAGTCGTGCCATGAGGGCGTGTTCGACGAGGGTGATGAGTCCGCTTTTGGCGTCGGCGCG
>NZ_FMDK01001062.1 GCF_900091995.1 Streptomyces sp. MnatMP-M17 | reverse complement strand
CTTGCTGGGCTCGCGTGCCCTGGCACCGCGCCTCGCCGCGTTGTCGTCGGTCAACGACGCCTAGCCGAAGCGGCCGTTGACGTAGTCGGAGGTGCGGGGATCGGCCGGGCTGTGGAACATCGCGGTGGTGTCGCCGTGCTCGACGATCCCGCCCGGCGTGCCCTGTTCTGCGAGGAAGAAGGCGCACCGGTCGGAGACGCGGGCCGCCTGCTGCATGTTGTGGGTGACGATGACGACGGTGACCTCGCCGGCCAGTTCCTTGATCGTCTCCTCCACCCGCCGGGTGGAGGTCGGGTCGAGCGCCGAGCAGGGCTCGTCCATCAGCAGCACGCGCGGTCTGACGGCCAGTGAGCGGGCGATGCAGAGCCGCTGCTGCTGGCCGCCGGAGAGCGCGCCGCCGGGCTGGCGCAGCCGGTCGCGCACCTCGTTCCACAGCCCGGCCTTCGTCAGACAGTGCTCGACCAGCTCGTCCTTGGCGTCGCGGCCGAGCCGGACACCGGTGAGCTTCAGTCCCGCGGTGACGTTCTCGTACACGGACATGGCCGGGAAGGGATTCGGCTTCTGGAAGACCATGCCGATCTCCTTCCTGGCATCGGTCAGCCGCCGCTCCGGCGCGTAGATGTCCCGTCCGCCGAGCAGCACCTCGCCGGCGAGCGCGGCCGACGGGATCAGCTCGTGCATCCGGTTGAGGATCCTCAGGAAGGTGGACTTGCCGCAGCCGGAGGGACCGATCAGCGCCATGACCTCTCCGGCCGGCATGGTCAGCGACACCCGGTCCAGCACCTTGTGGTCACCGAACCAGGCCGAGACGCGGCGCGCCTCCAGCTCGGCGGCGGTGCCCGGGGCGGGAGTCCCCGCCGACGGAAGTGGGATGGTGTCGGAGGTGGAGGCGGTCACGTCATGTCCTTCGAGGTCGCGTGGGATTGCTGGGAGTTTGAGGGCTCCGGCGGCCGGAAGCCCGGCGGTCAGAGGAGATTGGGCAGGAGCAGCGCGGCCTGGTCCGCGACGACGAAGCCGAGCGCGCCGAGTACGGGTACGCCGATGACCCAGGACTCGCGGCGGCCCGAGCGGGCCCGTATCCAGGTCAGGGCCGCGGCGGCGAGCACCAGGACCTGGCCCCAGAGCACCAGCGGCATCCAGGCGGACGTCTGGATCGCCATCGGCTTCTCGTCGGCGGGCAGTGCGACGGTCGTATACAGCGGCGCGGCGCCGGGCTGGACGGCGGAGACGAGATCCGCGTCGACCCGCAGCAGTCCGCCGGGCAGGAAGGCATGGCCGTCGCCGGTGATCAGCGTGAGCCTGCTCTTGCCCGCTTCGAGGGCGGGCGGCTGCGGATCGCCCTCCCGGCGCACGCCCCGCACCTTGTAGGTGTGCCGGCCCTGGCCGGTGCTGACGGTGAAGGTCTCACCGGCCCTGACCTCGTCCAGATGCGCGAACGGCCCGCCGTACGCGGCCTGACGGCCCATCACGATGCTGACGCCCGGCTGGCCGGGCAGCACGGTGTCCCTGCGGTGTCCCGGCCCGGTGGCGAGCACCTGTGCGGTGGTGCCCTCGCCGATGACCGTACGCAGACCGAGCTGCGGGATCTCCAGCAGCGCCACCGGAGTGCCGAGGGCCAGCGGCTCGCCGTTCTGGGTCCGCGGCCCGACCGGCGCCGTGGCGTTGGCCAGCTCTCCGCGCAGCGCGGAGTTCGCCACCTGCTGGTCCCGGCCGTGGCGCAGATCGCCGAGCGGTCCGAGATTCGCGACGAACGCGAGGAGCAGTACGGCGAGGATGCTCAGCGCGGTGCCGGTGGCGCGCAGCGCCGGGCCGGCCGGGCGCTGGTCGCGCGCCCGGCCG
>NZ_FMDK01000496.1 GCF_900091995.1 Streptomyces sp. MnatMP-M17 | reverse complement strand
GATCCGGCCGCGTACGTACGGGCCCTCGCGGCGGCCGGTGAGGCGGCGGAGCTGACGGCGCGCGGCGGTCTCGGGGACTTCGGCTGGCTGATCCAGCCCGTCGGCATCGAATCGCCCGTCCTCACAGCCGACGGGCTCTCGGCCACCGCTCCGACGGGACGGGCCGGTCCGCCGGAGACCGTCTGAGAGACTGTCGCCCATGACGGAGACCACCCGGACGACGGTCGGCATCGGCGGCGCCGCGGAGAGCACCGACATGGTGCTCAACATCGGCCCGCAGCATCCCTCGACACACGGTGTGCTCCGCCTGCGGCTGGTGCTCGACGGCGAGGTGATCCGCAGCGCGGAGCCTGTCATCGGCTATATGCACCGCGGCGCGGAGAAGCTCTTCGAGGTGCGCGACTACCGGCAGGTCGTGGTGCTCGCCAACCGTCACGACTGGCTCTCGGCGTTCTCCAACGAGCTGGGCGTGGTGATGGCCGTCGAGCGGATGCTCGGTATGGAGGTGCCCGAGCGTGCCGTCTGGACCAGGACGCTGCTGGCCGAGCTGAACCGCGTACTGAACCATCTGATGTTCATCGGCTCGTATCCGCTCGAACTGGGCGGTATCACTCCGGTGTTCTACGCCTTCCGGGAGCGCGAGGAGCTCCAGGCCGTGATGGAGGAGGTCTCCGGCGGCCGGATGCACTACATGTTCAACCGGGTCGGCGGTCTCAAGGAGGATCTTCCGGCGGGCTGGCTGGGCCGGGCCAGGCACGCGGTCGCCGAGGTCCGCTCACGGATGGACGTGTACGACCGGCTGGTCCTCGGCAACGAGATCTTCCGCGGCCGTACCCACGGTGTCGGAGTGCTGTCGCAGGAGGCGGTCCACGCGTACGGAGTGTCCGGGCCGATCGCGCGCGCCTCGGGCGTCGACTTCGATCTGCGCAGGGACGAGCCGTATCTCGCGTACGGCGAACTCCAGGACACGCTCACGGTCGTCACCCGCGAGGACGGCGACTGTCTGGCCCGGTTCGAATGCCTGCTGGAGCAGACGCACAACGCGCTGGCCCTGGCGGACGCCTGTCTGGACAGGATCGCGGAGCTGCCGCCGGGACCGATCAACCAGCGGCTGCCCAAGGTGCTCAAGGCGCCCGAGGGACACACCTACGCCTGGACCGAGAATCCGCTCGGGATCAACGGCTACTACCTGGTGTCGAAGGGCGAGAAGACTCCGTACCGGCTCAAGCTCCGCTCGGCATCCTTCAACAACATCCAGGCGCTGACCGAACTGCTGCCCGGGACGCAGGTCGCGGACATGGTGGCGATCCTGGGATCGCTCTTCTTCGTCGTCGGCGACATCGACAAGTAGAGCGCGGGCGCTTCCGCCCGCGCTTCACCTCGGGAACGGCGATCAGGAGCTGACCGCGTTGCGCAGCGGGCCGAGTTCGAGCGGCTCGGTCTCGTCGTGCTCGGTCAGATCGATGACCTGGCCGACGGCGCGCTCCTCGGTCCCGCGCCGCTCGGCGAGGGCCTCCTCGCCCACCACATCGGCGAGATCCTCGGCCTCCACGGCCTCCGTGGCGTCCACGGCCTCCGTACGCGCCAACTCGGCGGCCGGCGCGGGCCCTTCGGCGTCGGCCGTGGACTCCGTGTCACCCGCCGGCTCCACCGTCTTCTTGTGCTGGCCGCCGCCGTCGCGCCCGCCGCGCGC
>NZ_FMDK01000159.1 GCF_900091995.1 Streptomyces sp. MnatMP-M17 | reverse complement strand
ACCCGGCCGCCACGACGAGCAGCAGCGAGCCGAACAGCCGAGGTAATGATCTGCGGTGTGCCACAACGGTTCTCACAAGGTTGTCCCTTCGACGGGGTACTCACCTGCGGTGCCGGGCGATGAACTTCTCCCATGGGACCCGCACGTCCCACCGGCGGTCAAGGTGTAGACCAATTTCCGCCCTGCCGATGGAAGAATCCACGGCATGGCGGAAATCATCCAGAAGGACGGCACATGGCTCTTCGACGGAGACACGGTCCGCATCGTGCCCGGCAACGACAAGGGCGTGAGCCCGCTGCGCGCGGCACTCGGTGAAATCGCCGTACCGCTGGAGGCGCTGGCCGGGATCTCCTTCGAGTCGGGCCGGAAGTCCGGGCGGCTCCGGCTGCGGCTGCGGGACGGCGCCGATCCGCTGCTCCAGATCGCCGCGGGCCGGCTGGGCGAGAGCTCGGATCCGTACCGGCTGACCGTGGAGAGGGACCGTTCCGGAGTCGCGGAGTATCTCGTGGACGAGGTGCGCAACGCCCTGCTGCTGGACGGTGTGGAGTCCCGTCCCGTGGACCGCTATCTGCTGCCCGGGCCCGCCCTGCCGATCACCGCGAGCGCGGGCGACGGGACCGTCACCTTCGACGGCGAGCGGATCAGACTGGAGTGGAACTGGAAGACCGAGGAGTCCAAGTCCTCGGGCGGCCCCACGACCCTGGCGCTGGCCGATGTGGAGTCGGTGGAGTGGCAGCCGAGCGCCGGGCTGGACAACGGCTATATGCGCTTCCGGGTGGCCAGGGCGCCGGCGTCGGCCCGGCCGAAGTACGACCCGTACGCGGTGGAGCTGTGGGGATTCAGGAAGGATCCGCTGATGGCGCTGGCGGGAGCCGCCGTGCTGGCCCGGCTGCCGCATCCGTACGCCTCGGCCGGTACAGGTACGGGCACGGAGGCGGGGCCGGAGCCGGAGACGGCGGACACCGCGCCGCCGGACCGCGAGGACCACGACGCGCTGCTGCGCAGACTGCGGGAGCTGGGCGAACTGCACCAGGCCGGGATACTCACCGCCGAGGAGTTCGCCACCGCCAAGCAGGCCGTCCTGAAGCGCCTCTGAGAGCGGCCCGGGCTGCCGTTCGGACGGCGCCGTATCCGTCGCATCCGTCGTATCCCGCATATCCGACGTATCTGCCGTATCTGCCGTATCTGCCGTACCTTCGCCGTAGTAGCTGACCGTTCCCTCGTTCGGCTCTGGAGAGGGCCGACTCCTGCCCGATTCCGGGCAGATTTCTTGCAAACCCCCTTCCGTACCCGCAATATCAACGGGTGCCGGAACGCAGCGCGTCGTACGACGACCTCATCGACCATCTCGTCCGCAGCACCGCGCTCCGGCGCGGCGAGGCGGCCCGGGTGGTGCTCGACGTGCTGGCGTACTTCGACGAGACGACCGAGGAGTTCGTCCGCCGGCGCCACCGGGAGATACAGGCCGCCGGCGGCACCAACGCGGAGATCTTCGAGCGGATCGCGGCCGAGCTGCCGCACCGGGCGGTGGCGCCGCCGGAGCTCTCCCTCCGGCAGTTGCGCCGCATCGTCTACGGCTGAAGCGATTGAAGCGGTCCACAGCCGAACCGATCCACGGCTGAACCGATCATGAACCGATCTGGAGGGGCAAGACTGTATGTGCGGAATCGTCGGATATATCGGCAAGCGTGATGTGGCACCACTGCTGCTGGAGGGCCTTCAGCGGCTGGAGTACCGCGGATACGACTCGGCCGGAGTGGTCATCACCGGCAAGCCGGCCGCGGGCAAGGCCGCCACGCTGAAGATGGTCAAGGCCAAGGGCCGGGTCCGCGAACTGGAGGCCCGTGTGCCCAAGCGCTTCACGGGCACCACCGGTATCGCGCACACCCGCTGGGCCACCCATGGCTCGCCGAGCGACGAGAACGCGCATCCGCACATGGACGCCGAGGGCAAGGTCGCGCTCGTCCACAACGGCATCATCGACAACGCCTCCGAGCTGCGGGTGAAGCTGGAGGCGGACGGCGTGGTGTTTCTCTCCGAGACCGACACCGAGGTGATGACCCATCTCATCGCCCGCTCCCAGGCCGCCACCCTGGAGGAGAAGGTCCGCCAGGCACTCCAGCTCATCGAGGGCACCTACGGGATCGCCGTCCTGCACGCCGACTTCCCGGACCGTATCGTCGTCGCGCGCAACGGCTCACCGGTCGTCCTCGGCATCGGCGAGAAGGAGATGTTCGTCGCCTCCGACGTGGCCGCCCTCGTCTCGCACACCCGCCAGGTCGTCACGCTCGACGACGGCGAGATGGCCACGCTCAAGGCCGACGACTTCCGTACGTACACGACCGAAGGCTCCCGTACCTCGGCCACGCCGACCACCGTGGAGTGGGAGGCCGAGTCGTACGACATGGGCGGCCACGACACGTATATGCACAAGGAGATCTCGGAGCAGCCCGACGCCGTGGACCGCGTGCTGCGCGGCCGGATCGACGACCGGTTCGCCACCGTGCATCTCGGCGGCCTGAATCTGGACGCCCGCGAGGCGCGCGGAGTGCGCCGGATCAAGATCCTGGGCTGCGGCACCTCGTACCACGCGGGACTCATCGGCGCGCAGCTCATCGAGGAGCTGGCGCGGATCCCGGCGGATGCCGAGCCCGCCTCCGAGTTCCGCTACCGCAATCCGGTCGTGGATCCCGACACACTCTATGTCGCGGTGTCGCAGTCCGGTGAGACGTACGACGTGCTGGCCGCGGTGCAGGAGCTCAAGCGCAAGGGCGCGCGCGTGCTGGGCGTGGTAAATGTGGTGGGCTCGGCGATCGCCCGGGAGACCGACGGCGGCGTGTATGTGCACGCGGGCCCGGAGGTCTGTGTCGTCTCCACCAAGTGCTTCACCAACACCGTGGTCGCCTTCGCGCTGCTGGCGCTGCATCTCGGCCGGATCCGCGATCTGTCGGTCGCCGACGGCAAGCGGATCATCGACGGGCTGCGCAGACTGCCCGCCCAGATCTCGGAGATCCTGGCGACGGAGGAGGCCATCGCGAAGCTGGCGGCCCAGTACGCGGACTCCGCCTCGATGATGTTCATCGGGCGGGTGCGCGGCTATCCGGTGGCGCTGGAGGCCTCCCTGAAGCTCAAGGAGATCTCGTACATCCACGCCGAGGCCTATCCCGCCTCCGAGCTCAAGCACGGCCCGCTCGCGCTGATCGAACCGGCGCTGCCGACGGTCGCGATCGTCCCGGACGACGATCTGCTGGAGAAGAACCGCGCGGCGCTGGAGGAGATCAAGGCGCGCAGCGGCCCGATCCTGGCGGTGGCGCACCAGCCGCAGGAGAAGGCCGACCACACGATCGTGGTACCGAAGAACGAGACCGAGCTGGACGCGATCCTGCTGGGCATCCCGCTCCAGCTCCTGGCGTACCACACGGCACTGGCGCTGGGCCGTGACATCGACAAGCCCAGGAACCTGGCGAAGTCGGTGACGGTGGAGTAGCAGGGCGGCGTCCGGGCCCGAGCCCCGCGGCCCCGAAACCGGCTGCGGCCGAGCCCCCGGCAGGGCTGTGAGAGCGCCCCCAGTGCATGCCGCCCGGCGCGCTGGGGGCGCTCTCCGTAGGGGCCGGCGCTGCCCGGACACCGGCC